>CBDAFG010000045.1:0-13153 GCA_965195205.1 uncultured Pelolinea sp.
GTCTATGCGGACAGAATGTAAGGCTATCCATCAAAGCACTCAAGCAACTACGGTTTTTGTTACCCATGATCAGTCAGAAGCGATGAGCATGGCAGATCGAATTGTGATCATGAAGGATGGCGAAGTCATTCAGATTGGCACACCAGATGATGTATATCACGAAAGCGTGAACCTCTTTGTCGCTGACTTCATAGGGACTCCGCCGACTAATTTCATGGATGTTGAAATTTCCACCGAAGGTAAAGCTTGTTTCCTGATTAACCCCCACTTTAAAACCCAGTTAAGTGGCGAACTTGCTTCTCGCCTGAAAAAACATGGGAAGAAGAAAGTGATTCTTGGAATTAGACCTGAGAATTTCAATTTGGTTGATGAAAGCAGGGCGATTATTTCCGCCGATTGTCTTGTAGCTGAACCCCAGGGTTCTCACCAGGTTGTTGCCATCACATTAGATGAGAAAATTATTAAGATTGTAGCACCCGAGCAACCCAAGGTAAACACAGGTGATCGGGTTCACTTGAGTTTTGAGATGGAGAAAATACGTATCTACGATTGCGAAAGCGGTAAACATATTTAGTAAAAACCACTTGTTTTTTATGGAGTTATAAAATCTATCATCGCATACGATGGACTTCTGAGAAAATTACACACATGCTGCGCATAATTGAGCCATTGGTGTACTTTCGGCAAGAGGATCTTCCAGATTTTCAATACCATGCCTTGGAAGACTCTCAGGGAAAAATCCCTGTTGGAATTAAGGTTGCTGGTAGCTCATGGGAGGAAATCAAGGCAGGTGCTTATTGGGGTGCTCCCCGCACAAATTTTATCTTGCGCACAAGCTTTAATGTCCCCCTAGAATGGGGGAAGGATATTCTTACTGCACTTTTCTTGCCCATAGGTATCGCAGGTGATTTCAGCCACCCTGAAGCACTATGTATTATTGATGGGCAAATACAAGCAGCATGTGATCGGAACCATCAGGAGATATCTTTATCTGGTGATTGGTGTGATGGCAAAGAACACCAGATCGCCTTACATGGTTGGACCGGGGGAATATACTCTCGCCCAGAAGACCAACTGCAAATGCGCCAATGCCAGCTTGTCCAGATCCATCAAGGAACACGTGATTTTATTTGTTTGGCTAGAATAGCTCTGGAAGTTGCAGACTTATTGTCTGAGGTAAATCCCACAAAGTCTAGTTTATATAATGTATTGGACGAGGCAATCCGTGTTCTGGATACACGGTATCCGCTTGGCGATAATTTTTATCAAACGGTTTCAACTGCATTCAAGGTGTTAGAGGAAGGTGTTGCGTGTTCTGGAAAGGAATTGCCGGTTCAAATTACTGCTGTGGGGCATGCTCATCTTGATTTGGCCTGGTTATGGACAATTGGACAAACGCGCAGGAAAGCGGCACGTACATTTTCAAATGTGCTTCAGCTAATGAAAGAATATCCCCAGTTTTCCTTTACACAAAGTCAGCCGCAGATATATGAATGGGTAAAGCAAGATTACCCCGATATTTTTAAAGAGGTTTCTCATAGGGTGGAAGAAGGGCGATGGGAGCTTATTGGCGGAATGTGGGTGGAAGCGGATTGTAATCTTGCGGGAGCTGAGGCATTAGCGCGCCAGTTCCTGTTGGGCCGCCATTATTTTGAGGGAACTTTTGGGAAAAATGTTGAGACTCCAGTTTTGTGGTTACCGGATGTTTTTGGGTTTAGCTGGAATTTACCTCAATTAATGAGAGAAGCCGGGATTAAATATTTTTTTACGACGAAACTCAGCTGGAACCAGTACAATCGAATCCCTTACGATACTTTCTGGTGGCAGGGCTTGGATGGCACGCGGGTCTTAACTCATTTTGGTACTACAAAAGAGAATCTAGATACACACCATTCAATTTATAACGCCCGTGTCAGCCCAGAGCAAGTTATGTCTACATGGAAAAATTTTCAGCAGAAGGATGGCGGAAAGGCTGGCTGTACTTTACCTTTACTGATGGCTTTTGGGTATGGTGATGGCGGAGGTGGTCCCAACTGGGAAATGCTTGAAAACATCCGTTTGCTAGAAGCATTTCCATCTATGCCGCAAGTAAAAGTCGGTACTGTGAAAGAGTTCTTTTCGAAGTTGGAAGACGCAATAGGTGAAAAGCTGCCAGTTTGGAATAATGAGCTCTACCTAGAATTCCATCGTGGTGTTTACACAACGCATGCCCGTATTAAACGCGCAAACCGAAAAAGCGAGTTCCTATTACATGATGTGGAATTCCTTGCATCATTTGCGGGAACCATTGACGCGGAGTTTGATTACCCACAAGAATTGTTGAGGGAAGCGTGGAAATTGCTCTGCACAAATCAGTTCCACGATATTCTTCCTGGTTCGAGTATTGCTGAGGTGTATGTAGAATCTTTGCATCAGTATGAAGAAATCTATCAAATATGCCGAAAAGTTCGCGAGAAGGCGCTGAAGACAATAGCAAAAAAATCCGAAGGAGATATATTTGTTATCAACCCCACTTCTTTTACTCGCAACGACTTCGCTTTCTTAACTAGTGACGAGAAAAAACCCCCCTTATTGAAAACAGTTGATGGTATTCCCATTCGTTCTCAGGTGGTTGATGGAGGATGGTTGCTGGATTTAGGTGAATCGGCACCTTATTCAATCACAGCTTTATCTCTTACTAGTAAAAATGAAACATTGGATTACTCTGGATGCACTCTCATCATCCAGAAAGATTTATTGGAAAATGATTTTCTTCGAATCCTATTAAACGAAAATGGAGATATCGTTCGTATCTTTGACAAGGTCCATGAACGGGAAGTAATACCGCCTGGCGCTATATTCAATCAAATTCAGGCATTTGAGGACAGGCCGCGTTCGCCGGATGCCTGGGATATAGACATATACTACAATGACAAGATGTGGCTGGCTGAACCAGCAGAGTCCATACAGGTGATCGAAAGAGGACCTTTACGGATTTCACTCGAGATAAAGCGTAAAATCCTTACCAGTGAAATCACACAGCGTATATCGTTGGTTTATAACCAACCAAGAATAAGTTTTGATACTTCAATTATGTGGCGTGAACGCTCTATCTTATTAAAAACCGCATTTCCCGTTGAAGTTCATTCTCCTCGGGCTACATATGAGATCCAATGGGGAAATATCGAACGTCCCACACACCATAATACAAGCTGGGACTGGGCGCGTTTTGAGGTTTGTGCACAAAAATGGGTTGACTTGAGTGAGGGTGGATATGGCGTAAGCCTGATAAATGATTGTAAGTATGGGCATGATATTCGGGATAATGTGATCCGTTTAAGTTTACTGCGCGGCACGACAGATCCTGACCCGGGAGCTGATTTGGGCGAACACAAGTTTTCATATGCCATATACCCTCATCCTGGTTCATGGGATGAGCATACAGTTAGGGAAGCATATATACTAAATGACCCTCTGTATGTATGGCAGGCAAAGGATATCCGAAACAGCCAAAAGGATGTGGATGGGACATTTCTAAAATCATCTTTTGTGAGTGTAGAACAATCCAATGTGATAATTGAGACCATTAAGCAGGCTGAGGATGGGCGAGGACTGATTCTGAGACTTAATGAATTTAAGAGGATGAGAGGGACCATAACTTTAAAGATCGGCTTTCCATTAAAAGAAGTTTGGCATACAAATATACTTGAAGAAAACCAGGATCTCATTCACCATGCACAGGATAATTCATTTCGGTTTAGCATCAAACCATTTCAGATTCTTACATTCAGGTTGGTCCCCAAAAGAAAAGAGGAGATGTGATGGATTCACGTTTTGCACTCTATTTAATTCCTCCTTATGATGTGGCTGAACCAATTGCAAGCGTGCATTCTATGCTGTATAGGCAGTTTGGGTTTAAAGCAGCAAACCGTTTTCAAGTGCATATGACGATAAAAGGTTTTTTTAAAAAAATTCCCGGACCAATTGAGCCATTATTAAAAAAGTTAGATGAAGTTTTGTTAAGTCAGAGGTCAATTGGTGTAGAATTTAATGGTTTTAATATTGACGAGGTTGGTTTTGGTTTTGATATGTCCCGATTTATGGGTAAACCCAATCAAGTGTTGTTTGATTTCCGCTCACAAGTGGTTGAAGTGATCAAACCATATATAGCTTCAGACTGCGATTTTGTTGAACGAGATCTGGGGAGTGTATTCAAAGCGCATATTACTCTGGCTTTTCGAGATGTCCCGGCGTCCATGTATGATTACGTTTTCCAATATATCAAAGGAGCACAACTACCATCGGGAACGTTCTTGGCGAGAAATATTCATTTTCTGGAATTTTTCAGTGAGGACTGGCCTGGATTATGGTGGCAGACTTTAACTTGGCGTTTACTCAAGGTGTGGCAATTAAATGATCCAAAAGAAAGGAAATAATTATTAGCTTATGAGCAACATTGGTATTTTTCATTACAAGGTTGGCGGCACTGACGGTGTTTCTTTAGAGATTAATAAATGGAAACATATATTAGAAAAATTGGGGCATAAAGTATTTTTATGTGCCGGTGATCTTGGAGGATCTCAAGGGACTCTTATTCAAGAAATGTACCACCATACGCCTGAAGCTGAGCGTTTGAATCTGAACACTTTCAAATCTCTGGCTGATTTTCCTGATAATTCTGAATATGCCAGCGCATTAGAGGATTTGTCTATCCAGATCGAAAGTAAGTTAAACAAATTCATTGAGAAAAATAATATTTCATTGCTGATTCCGAATAATATCTGGTCAGTTGGCGCCAATCCAGCTGCTGCTTTAGCTCTGGCCCGATCGTTAAGAAAATTTGATCTCCCAGCTTTAGCTCACCACCATGATTTTTATTATGAGCGTCTTGATGGGCTTGCATTAACGTGCCATACGGCGATCGAAGTAGCGGATAAGTACCTTCCGCCGCGTGATGTAAAGATTAAGCACGTGGTGATTAACAAGGTCGCTCAGAAAGAGTTGATGGATCGAAAAGGTATTGCGTCAACTGTTGTACCAAATGTGTTCAATTTCAATGGCAGAAGCTGGGAACCGGATGATTACAACAAAGATTTTCTCAATCAAATTGGTTTAAGGAGAAATGATGTCGTTATTCTTCAAGCTGTACGTCTTGTACCCCGCAAAGGAATTGAATTAGCAATTGATCTGGTATGTGCCCTTAATAAACCAAAAAGAAGAGCGAAGTTGAAAGAACATGGTTTATATGACGGTAGGGCTTTTGAAGATGAATCGCGGATTGTGTTAGTGCTTGCCGGTTACGCAGAAGATGACTTAACGGGTGGATATATTGATGCTTTAAAGGAAAAAATTAAGCGAACTGGTGTGGATGCACTTTTTATTGAGGATAAAATTGAGGACAGCCGCTCGTTTGATGGAGTTAAGAAAATATATTCATTATGGGACTCATATGTGTTTGCTGATTTTGTAATATATTCGAGCTTATGGGAAGGATGGGGAAATCAATTATTGGAAGCCGTTTATGCTCGTTTGCCTACAGCAATTTTTGAATATCCAGTATATTTATCTGATATTAAAGATAAGAATTTTCGCTTTATTTCTTTAGGTTCACGGATATATGGAAAGGATGATTTGGGATTAGCTTATCTTGACAAGCAGATAATTGAAACATCCGCAGACCAAATGATTGAATATTTAATTGACAACAATCTACGTGAGAAGGATACTGAACATAACTATTCAATTGGAAAAAAGCATTACTCTTACGCATCTTTATATCGATATTTAGAAAATTTGATTTAAGGAACAGGAAAAGTATGAAGAAAAAAGACAACTTATTTAATCACCTGGAATTTCTTTATGGTAAAGACATTGCTGAGGATCTTCAACATGTGATTAATGGAGTGATCATTAAACAAAAACACCTTATCTTTCCCAGAGGGACAGAAATTGCTTTCAGCCAGAAAGATACAATTTTAATAACATATCCGGATATTGTAGGGAATACTAATAATACTCCACTAAAGACACTGGGAACTTTCCTGTCAAAATGGGTATCAGAAGTGATTAGCACTATCCATATATTACCCTTTTTCCCATTTTCATCAGATGATGGTTTTTCTGTAATTGATTACGAACAAGTGAACCCTGAATATGGGAATTGGGAAGATGTACGTATATTAGGTGAGAGCTTTCAATTAATGTTTGATGCTGTCCTTAATCATATATCCGCAAGCAGTTTTTGGTTTAAAGGTTTTTTAGAAGGGGAGAGTAAGTATCGGGATTATTTTATTACTATTGAGGAGGACGAAGACCTTGGTAATGTGTTCAGGCCGCGTGAGCTTCCTTTAAAAACGCCGGTGGAAACTTCCACGGGCAGAGAGTTTGTGTGGACAACTTTTAGCTCCGATCATATTGATCTTAATTACAATAACCCACAATTGCTTTTAGAGATGATCAACGTTTTACTTTTATATATTTCAAAAGGAGCAGACTATATTCGTTTGGATGCTGTCGCTTATATTTGGAAAGAGAAAGGCACAAATTGCATTCATCTACCACAAGCACACAGTATCGTGCAGATTTTCCGCATAATATTTGATGAAGTTGCTCCATGGGTAAAAATTATCACAGAGACAAATGTACCCCACGAAGACAACATCAGCTATTTTGGGAATGGGCAAAATGAAGCTCAACTAGTCTATAATTTCTCGCTTCCCCCATTAGTACTACATGCTTTTCATACTGGTAATGCAGAAACTTTATCTCGATGGGCGAGTTCTCTTGAGACTTCTTCTAAGAAGACTACTTTTTTCAATTTCCTGGCATCCCATGATGGGATTGGTGTCATGCCTGTCTGCGGGATTCTTGAAAAAGAAGAAGTTGAAGCGATGGCAAACAGGGCTAAGCTTTTAGGAGGCAGTGTTTCTTATAAAAATAACGCTGATGGTACAAAGAGCCCTTACGAATTGAACATCAATTATTTGGATGCATTATGCGACCCGGAAAAACCTGATGAATCAGAAACAATAATCGCGAAGCGATTTTTGGCTTCTCAGGCAATTATGCTTGCTCTAAAAGGGATTCCGGGGATTTATTTCCATAGTTTATTCGGCTCACGTAATTGGATCGATGGGTTGAGTGCCACAGGAAGAGCACGCACGATAAACCGCGAGAAATTGGAAGTTGAATCACTTGAAGATGAATTAAACAGAATTGGGTCATTACGCCATCTGGTGTTTTCGGGTTTCGAGAATCTGCTCACCATTCGAAAGTCCAATTCTGCTTTCCACCCGAATGGAGAACAAAGCGTTTTTATTCTACATGAAGGCATTTTTTCTATTTTGCGAACTTCTCCTGACAGGGAAACATCCGTGATTTGTTTACATAATGTCTTGGATAAGCAATTGGAGGTGAATATCCTGCTAACAGATATCGGAATTGCTCACGCCGAAAAGCTTATGGATTTGCTGAGCGAAAATATTTATACTGTTGATAACGATGCGGTAACTATTCGGCTGGAATCGTATTCAGTTCTGTGGCTCAATGTTGGGTTTGTCGATGACTAGAAATTGAGAGAATTGCATTATTGCATCTAGCCATTCTGGTTTTTTAGCAATTTCTAATATATTTTCTAAAAAAGAAGAAACGAGCGGGTTATCTGGGGGAATAAAACACTAAGATGAAACGCACTATATAGAGATTATCTTTTTTGCTGTCTACTGATCATAATGGCAGATATTAGTGGATTGCTTTTTCGCACAGCTTTAACCCTTGTTAACTGATCCGGAGATCTGGAACCAATGAGTGAGGATGTCGTGGATAACTACCTGCTGGGCCGTGGCTACACGGGCGACGTCTTTGGGGCTTTCGGCGATAAGACGTGCAGTTTCCCGCTGGGCGGGAACGATCCAATCGCTGAACACATTGATCTTGCGGATGCCGAGCGCAACTGCTTGTTCGATGTTTTTGTCACCAGTGCCTGACCCACCATGCATGACGAGCGGCACAGAAACAAGCTGGTTGATCTCTGCAAGAAGATCAAAATCAATGTGCGGTTCGCCGGCGTATTCGCCGTGAACGGTGCCGACAGCAACAGCGAGGCAGTTCGTGCCGGTCTGCCGGGCGAATTTTTCCGCCTGATCTGGCTGAGTGAGGTGTGCCCGCGCGGAATCATCGGTGAGGTAAGTACCTTCTACGGCAGTGCCGACGTGACCAATCTCTGCTTCCACAGAAACGCCCGCTGCATGGGCAAATTCCACTACTTTACTGGTCAGATCAACATTTTCTGAGAAAGATTTTGTGCTGGCATCTATCATGACTCCGGTGAAACCAGCATCCACTGCCTGGCGGCATTCCTCCACGCTTGTTCCGTGGTCGAGATGCAGACAGATATCAATATCATATAGTTCACATTCTTCTCGGATGATGCTGATCCATTTTTCCCAGGAACGCACTGGGCAGAGCGGCTCCATGTGTTTGACATAGCTTAGGATAAGCGGCGCTTTGAACTGTTCGGCTGCTTCAAGTTGGAAGCGAACAGAAGCCATGGATGTGAAATCTGGTGCGACCACAGCATAATTTCCCTGTTCAGCTTTGTTAAGAATTTCAGATAATGTAACTAACATACTCACCTCGATATAATTTTTATCTCAATCATTGAGTATAGCGTAGAAATTGATTAATTATTTCAAATTGAGTACATGGTACTTGAGTAAAACTAAAAAATATGTCTAATAGAATAACTAGAGCAAAGAGTGGAGAACAGTCACACCGCAGCGTTTTTTTCCCTTATAATTTGCTTTTTGGTATCTTATGGATAAACAAGTCAGCAGGCAATTCTTCAACGATAGTGCATCCCATTGGGATGAAACTGTGCGTAATAATGACCCTGTGAAACTACGGATGATGGCAAAACAGCTTTCGTTCCCACCGGATGCGCGGGTGCTGGACGTGGGGACAGGGACCGGAGTGTTTGTGCCGTATATACTGTCCAGGCTGAATGGAAGCGGGCGTGTTGAGTGTGTGGATTTTGCCTTTCGCATGCTGGAGATCGCGCAGAAGAAGAATGGAAATGAGGGTATTGAGCATGTGTGCGCAGAGATCGAAACAGCGGTGTTTGCCAAGGAGACATTTGATGCAGCGGTGTGCTATTCTACTTTTCCGCATTTCCACGATAAAGCGCGGGCATTGGAGAATATTTACAATGTATTGGCTGCAGGCGGAAAGGTGACTATCTGCCACACCGCAAGCCGGGAAGCAATCAACGCGATCCATCAAAATATCCCTGATTTGAGGGATCACCTGATCCCGGAGGAGGGTGCGATGCGGAAAATGCTGGCAGCTGCGGGATTTGGCGAGGTGGTTATCATGGACGACGTGGAGTATTACCTGGCGGAAGCAAAGAGACCGGTTACATATTAGTGAAATGAATACACGTAGGAGTTATAAGTATGAATAAAAGCATTCTAATAAAAAATGCAAAGTCCATTGTAACTTGCGATGCAAATGATAAAGTCTATTATGACAGCGATATTTTAATTGAAGGTCCAAAGATCGTTCGTATTGCAAAGGCAATTCAGGAGACGGCTGAAGAGACGATCGATGCGAGTGGTAAATTTGTATATCCTGGTTTGGTAAATACCCACCATCATTTTTTTCAGACTTTTATTAGGAACCTTACGGCTATTGATTATTCGAATATGTCGGTTCTTGATTGGATTGAAGAAATATATGAAATATTCAAATATGTTGATGCTGACGTAATTTATTATTCCTCTCTTGTCGCAATGGCTGATTTACTAAAACATGGTTCTACAACAGTTTTTGATCATCAATATTGTTATCCTCGATCCGCAGGTAAACAGCTGGTTGATCGACAGATGGATGCGGCTGCTCAACTTGGCATACGTTTTCATGCAGGCCGCGGAGCTAATACATTGCCTAAAAGCGAGGGAAGTAATGTCCCGGATGAAATGGTTGAGTCCACAGATGAATTCTTGCAGGATTGTGAACGGCTCATAGATACATATCATGATCCAAATCCATATAGTATGCGTCAGATTGTTATATCTCCCTGTCAGCCAATTAATTGTTATAAAGATACTTTTACTGAATCATTAAATCTTGCGCGAGATAAAGGTGTTTATCTGCACACACATCTTGGAGAGGGTGAAAATGCTGCAATGGTTGAACGTTGGGGTAAAAGAACACTAGAATGGTGTGAAGATATTGGTTTTGTTGGTCCGGATGTATGGGTTGCACATGGATGGGAATTAACCCCAGAAGAGTATAGCGTAATGGCGAGAACAACAACCGGACTTTCCCATTGCCCAGCGCCTGCTACATTGGGTGGATTTCCCATTATTGATATTTTAGCAATGGATAAAGCGGGGATGCGTTTGAGTCTTGGATGTGACGGCTCGGCTACAAATGATGGGTCAAGTTTGCTTGATTCGCTACGAATGGCTTATGTTATGCAGGCTTTTCACAGTAAAAACAGAGGTGGATGTCCATCTTCTTATGAGATGCTGAAAATCGCAACAGTTGGAGGGGCTGAAATGATGGGGAGAAAAGATATTGGAACATTAGAACCGCAAAAAGGGGCGGATCTTTTTATGATAGATACTGAGAGATTAGAATTATCCGGCGCTCTACATGATCCGGCAAATCTCATAGCCAAAACGGGGGTTACCGGACCTGTGTGGCTTACTATGGTCAATGGGAAAGTTATATACCGTGATGGTGTTTTATTGGGGGTGGATGAAAAACAATTAGCAAAAGACGCTGAAAAAACTTGTACTCGTGTAATCAGGGATCAAACTTCAATATATAAGATCTAATTAGAATGGTATTTAATCCCTTTTTGATAGCTGGAGGGAAGGCCATTTCAGAAGCGGTGAAAAGAGGAGCGGCAGCCGAAACAATCGCGACAACCTGCAAGGGTATGCTAACCGCGATGCCCTGACCTAACGAATTGGTGGCATTTTTGAAAGTGAATGAGTAAAGAGCCACAAAATTTGTGTGAGTATAATCGTTTATCAACTGAATAAACACACGGAGGAAACAATGTCCCATACTGATCGAGACCCCTGGGTGGGCGTGAAAACTTATCATGGATTTCCCGCGGATCATGTGATCTCTGCCCTGCAGAAAGAAATTCGGCGGGGAAACACAGAAAATGCTGCACTGTTGGCATATGAAATGATTATTACCAGTCCAGCGATGGAAGATTACATGTGGTACCGCTTGAAAGTGATCTCAGTGGAAGATGTTGGCTTTGGTGCAGTGATGGCGCCGGTTGTTATTCAAAGTTTGTTTGAGATGACGAGTGCATGTGATCGAGCGATTGGTGAACGGCGGTTGTTTGCTGTGCATGCAGTGCGGTATTTATGCAGATGTGATAAAGATCGCTCGAGCGATGAAATGGTCAACTGGATCATCCATGCGACCGAGAATGGCACTGTAAAACCAACTATTCCAGATTACGCGTTGGATATGCATACGGCGGAAGGTCAGAAGAAGGGGCGCGGGCGGCGGTATTTCTTCGAAGAAGCATCTAAGATCATCCCTGAGTTGGCAGGGCGAGATAAGACCTATTTGGGGCGTATCATGAAAATGTTGGATGATGGGGAATTGACTGACTGAGCAAATTGGCAATGCGAACGGTTAATATTGCAGCCTCTGTTTTTTGAGGTTCTTTGACGTTTATAAAAGATATACTTGTGATACAGAGGACATTGCGTACTTTGCTTTAAGAAAGCCGGCTTTGAAAAACTATTTTCTTACATAACTCGTATATATTATAGATAGAAGATTATATTAATTTTGATACAATGTATTTTATAGGTAAAGGAAGGAAAAAATGACAAACGAAGAGAACAAAAAAAATAAAGATATTCAAAATAAACCCTCGGAGGACGCAAAAATAATTGGCAAAAAATCCGGTGATACTATTGATAAAGTGGCGGAAGGAGCAAAGAAAGCCAGCCAAAAAGCTGAGGTTGCGTTCGATAATATAAAAGAGGGTACAAAGAAAGCCGGTGAAAAAGCCGAGGTTGTATTTGAAAATGTTGCAGAAGGTGCAAAAAAGGCCGGAGGAAAAGCAAGTGATGTGGTTGGCAATATCCTGACAGGCATGAAAAAAGTTAGTGATAAGGCCACTGACGCAGTTGAAGTTTTTGAGATCAAACGTGAAATTAGTCAATTAGAGAATGCTAATGAAAAAATTACCCCCCAGATAGGCAATGCGGTTCTGGCTCTTTATTTGGAGAAGAAGATCAAAGATCCAACGCTCACTGCGTTTTGTAAAGAAATCGAAAAGAATAACAAATTAATCGAAGACAAGAAAGCGCAGATCGAAACAATCAAAGAAAGTGAAACCGAATAAAACATTTTAGTCCAATTGTAAAGTGCAGCACTGAAGTTATTAAAGCTGTACGGGAGTCTATGATTATTCGGGTGTAACTTTGTAAATCAGGTTTTATAGTTAAAAGAACCTCATTGTTACAGAGGTTCTTTTTTGTTATATTATTTTTCTATTAGTATCGCAATGTACACTTCAAAATGTCACACCTGATCAATAAGCGGTGGGTGTATACCCAAAGAAATGTGAGGGCGTACATAATGTTAATATCGCAGCCACTCTTCAACCCAAAGGGTAAGTTGAGGAATTTCAGAATCCTGGTTTTTAGGCCAACCGAAGCGCTCTTTACTCAGACTGCGATTGAGACTTTCAATATAATTTTGCTCACTCTTTTTATATAGGCGGGCAATATGATGGCGATGGAAATATGCAGAAACAGTTTCTGAAGATGCACCTTTGAATTCACTGCCGCCGTCTGTTTGAATAACCTCCGCAAAATTGTCAAAACGCCTTGGCATGCAGTGGTCTAGAAATACTTTGCTATCAGCTGCCTCAAGTGATAAACACAGCAATACATCATTCTCCTTGGTGAAAACATCGATGGCTGAAAAGGCAAATACGTTTCCAAAGAGAATGGAGTGTGACATTTTAAAGTTTAATACAACGAGGGCTGTCATTCACCAGTGAATATGTCACCCCTATCCACCAATGAAAATGTCACCTTGATTCAACCATTTCCTTTTGATGAATGAGTTTACCATTCAGCCGATAACCATAATCCTGTTTCCATGGATGACCTTTTCCTGGTGA
>CBDAFG010000046.1:0-2743 GCA_965195205.1 uncultured Pelolinea sp.
CGCCTTCTGCAATTATTAAAACGCTTTATCGGTTAAATAGCCATAAGTCTAATTAGTCGAGGACGTCCCCATCGTCCAAGGGCGTCCCCATCGTCCAGAAAACCAAATCAGATTGGAGCTTGTTTTTTCCCAGAAAGGACTGTATTAAGGACTGTACTTTTAGATATCATGAAAACATCACAATCTTTTGATACCCAGTTTGATATATTTGGATATTGGCAAGATATCTGAACTTCAAAACGTTTGACAAGATAGCCTTCAATGGGTTATCTGGTTTTCAAGGAGGGCCGCGCGTTGGCCAGCCGGTTAGCTCCATGTTGGTGCATCAAATCGATGTTACTGATTGTTCCGATTTTTGTAGAATTCAATACAGCTTTAATGTTATATTTAATAAATGTAATATTCTTATTACATGTTGAGATACCCTTTGAATTAGGAATTAAAGATGATTTTAAAGAAAGATTACAATGCACTTGTTTTGGTAGGATTGTGGAATAAAAGTATTTTTAACCCTGAGTGGATATCAAGGTTTCTTCTACCAAAAGTAAAGAGTCTCAGCGCAGAATACCCATTAAATATAAATGCTTCTCCCAGGATCTCGTCGGATACAATTAGGATTATTGTCATCGGCAATAATCTTAATTTTATACCAATAGATACATCTGATGAAACCTTTGAATTAATTCAAGAATTGGCAATCAAAATTGCTGATTATTTACCCCACACACCAGTTACTGCTTTCGGAGCTAATTTTCTTTTTGAAACTACTGCTACAGATGTCAGTACGCCTATGAACAAATTATTACAATTAAATGATGTCGATGAATTAACCGAGTTTGGTGCTTCAATTAAAAGCTCACAACATAAGCATTCGATGGAAATAGATAAAAAATTAATTAACCTTTCGATATCAACCGATAATTCGAAGAGAATCTTTGACTTCAATTTTCATTTTAATATATCTAGCCTGGCCGAATTTAAAGAACAAATCAATTCCAATTCTTTAATGGACCTTAGAGAAATTGCATTAAGTTTGATGAAAGAAGTCTATAACTTAGAATTAAAAAAATAAGGCTATGAAAATGGATTATACAAGAAGTTCAAGTCTAGGGGCGGACGACCAGGAAAAGATTGAATTCCGAAAGCAAGAAAAGATGCCTTTCCATATGGGAACTTCTGAGTTAGAAGATTCAAGATCACAACCTAACGATTTTATTGATAAGCAAGGAACAAATTGGATTTCAGAAAATAACAGAACCGTTGATTTGTCTTATGAACATTCTGTAAGCGCTCTTGATGTTGCGGCATACATATTGAGTCACTTGGGGCTAATGACTACTATGAAGCTTCAGAAGATAGTTTACTACTGCCAAGCATGGTCATTAGTCTGGGACGAGAAACTTCTGTTTAAGGAAGACATTGAAGCTTGGGCAAATGGACCTGTAGTAAGAGAGTTGTTTAATTATCATCGTGGGCAATATATGATTTCATCTGTTTTGATTGGCAATCCCGATTTATTAGATGATCAACAAAAAGAAACAGTAGAGGCAGTGCTTGATTACTATGGAAATAAATCTTCTCAATGGTTGAGTGACTTGACTCATATGGAAGACCCGTGGAAATTGACACGAATCGGCATGCCTGAAATGCAAAGAGGGAAACGAGTTATAAAACCAGATGTAATAGCAGACTATTATAGTTCTCTACCACCAAATGATTGATTAACGCTAAAATGGTTAAAAAGAACGCAAGAAGCGGATTGACCCCACATCCATCTAAAATTCCGCGAGTTGATCCAACAATCAAGAACCCAATGGATCAGAATCCCGTTTGGCATATTGGAGCTTTGGATGTTGATGGTCCTTGGGGTTGGAATGTAATCCAGAAAGATCTCTTTTTCGATGAGGTACTACCGAAAATGAGAAACCTTGAGAGTATGTTTTGGAAAGACATTCTTGGCAGAAATAACCATGAGGTTTCTGTATCTAAAATTAGTACTGTTGCTCAAAAAAGATTGGCCAGGATAGACCTCGATGATACCGAACAATTAGTTTCTCTACGACTCACAGGCAAACAGCGTATATGGGGCATTAGGGTGTATAATATATTGAGAATACTCTGGTGGGATCCAAATCATCAAGTCTCTCCAAGTAGATTACGACACACATAGTAAGGACGGTAAGTGGGGCATCCATTGGTAAATCAGTAACTTCTTCCAGTCAGAACCAAAGGCGGCTGAGATTATTTTCTTAACTGCCTTTTCTCTTTAGGGTAGATATAAAAAAATGCGGTCCATATTTAGGCAGGCAACCACGTTGCCCCCGTTGCAAAATACCTGCTATTCACGTAACGAATTGAAACCCTTTAATATTTGCGATATGCAAACCCTATCTGCATGGAATTTATTGAATTCATGAGTGGCTCTGCTGGCAAGGTATCACAACTCCGCAATTCAAGGGAATAGCGTACGTATCTCGCAAGCATTTAATCCCGAAAAAGATAATAAATTGACTTGCATATTCACTTAATATATATTGCTTTAAATTAATTTCGGTCTGTTTTTTGAACCTCAAACAGGAGGATCAGGTGACCAAGAATTACAAAAAAAATAAAGCCCCATTTCTTCAGTCATATGAAGTGTGGGGCTTTATACTTTACAGGCCTGTATCTGAAACTATGAACTAAAAAAACAGATTTAGCTGTTTTATTCTTGACGATATAAACTTATAAACTGAAGAGTGTT
>CBDAFG010000047.1:0-7353 GCA_965195205.1 uncultured Pelolinea sp.
GCTACTTGGAAACAAAGAAAAAGTTAGAAGTGGAACAGCCTTTGGTTTCTTTTTTTGCTTCACTAAAAACTGATTCTTGCGTTTGGACGGTTCAAAATTTGAGTTTAGGTTGTTAAAGGACGAGTTCTTGCAGTAAAGTCAACTATTCTTTAATAAAAGAAAGAAAAGTACGCATCTTTTCTTGCATGTGCACGTATATAAGTATTGAAAAGTAAAAATTAATTCGATATTAAGGTGAGATATGAAAAACAGAAATATTTTTAGTTTATTTATTGCATTCCTGGTCTTCTTTGGTCTGGCACTGACTGCCTGCAGCAGCCCGTATCAAACCAGAAGTGACGACGTCAGCGGTTTCAACCGCGTTTCAATCGAAACATTCGGTGAGTTCATCATCGAACAGGGAGATGAAGAATCCCTGACAATCGAAGCACCACGCGATTATCTGCGATATATCACAGCTGAAGTTAAGAATGAAACGCTGATCATCGGCACACGCCGTGGGTTCATCGGCGGTCCTGTCCACCAGGCAACCTTCACGATCAAGGTAAAAAACCTGGAGGACATATCCCTTTCCGGAGCTGGCGCTATCAAAGTCTTTAGCCTGGAAACAAACACACTGGACATCAACCTGACCGGTGCGGGCAGTATTGAGATCGACGAACTAACCGCAGAACGGTTAGAAGTTAATCTAGCCAGCACGGGCGCAATCATCATTGCGGGAGCGGTAGAAAAGCAGAAGATCAACCTCACTGGTGTTGGCAGCTATGAAGGCGGCGACCTTAAAAGCGAAGACACGGAGATAAGTTTATCTGGCGCAGGCAGTACAGTTGTGTGGGTTGAAGATGCTTTAGATGTGGAAATAACCGGAATCGGTTCTGTGTCCTATTTCGGAAACCCGGATGTGTACCAAGACATTAGCGGTTTAGGATCGATCAACAGCAAAGGTATGTATTAAATTATCCCCTCTTTTTAATAGTTAAGCCGTGCTGCTCATACGGCTTATTTTTCTATGGGCCAATCCATACCAACCCGGCATATTTATTGAACGCATCCGCAATCAGGAATGAGCGCCCGCTTTCCATTTCGAGCACGTTGATCTGGCTGCCGGTGCTTCCCTCCTGAATATACGCTAAATACTTTCCATCCGGCGACCAGGATGGTGAGTGAACAGTCGCTGAGAGGTCCGTTAACTGCTTTTCATCACCTGTCATTACATCCAACTGATACAACTGGAAATGGCTGCCGCGCTTGGAAAGAAACGCGATCTGTTCTCCGCTTGGAGACCATACAGGAGATGCCTCATAAGTATCATTATGCGTTAACTGGGTTTGCTCTGATCCATCTGAATTCATCAAAAATATCTCAAAATCACCGTCTTGATTGGAAAGGAAAGCGATCTTCCCGCCATCTGGAGACCAGTTTGCCTGTGTTTCCTGGGAATCCATCTCAGTTAGGCGCACCTCGGTTGATGTCTCTAAATTTAGTGTCATGATATCAAAATCGCCATAAGCATCAGTCTGGTAAACGATCGACTTCCCATCCGGGCTGACACGTGGCTCGGTTTCGTCAGCCGCGATTATTGTCAGGGACCGAGGATCACCTGCAGGTAAGAGCATCTTAAAAAGATCATATGTTCCTTCCCTATCTGAAGAAAAAATAAGCCAGTCTCCTTCCGATGGTAAAGTAGGGGAAATATCCGCTGAAAGATCTTCAGTAATGCGAGTCACATCACCGCCAGGCAGATCAAGCATGAAAATATCATAAGCATCCCCAGCTTCAGGTTGGGCGGCAAAAGCAAGTGTTCCTGTGCCAGTTTTAAATAATTCTAAATCCTCGGCCATTCCGATCGGTTCTTCTGTTGTTGGCCCAGAACACGCAGTGATAAAGAAGACCGCCATCAATCCAAAATTTAATATTAAGCGAAATCTTGATTTCTTTAAAAGATTCATCTCACTCCATTTCATAAAATAACTCTTAATGATCCATTATCAATATCATAATTCTAAAGTACATAACACTAAAAAACCACCCTTTTTTAGGCCTCTTATATTCTAGGTCCAAGATCTGCTGGTTGGGTTCGTGATTACTGCCAACATCACATGCGGTTTGCTGTTCTTCTCTCTCAGTATCAGAAACCTCTTCAAGAAAGAGCAGCAGACTGTTTAAGAATCGTTGTCCAGAAAGCAAGAAAATACATTATGATATTAGAAACGGTTTTTAATCTTTTCGGAGGTTAAGATGGCGATCAAATTGCTCAACGGTAGTCTGAAGGTTGGGATTTATTTCGACAAGAAAGATAAAGAATACGAAGACAACATCTGCGTGTGTGTGCAGGAATACGGCCCTGAGGATGAAAAGATACTTTACGCACGCGAAACAAACATTTTCATCAACGCCGAACAGGCAAGAGAATTGGCGGAGATGCTCACTACCGCAGCAGACCACAGCAGCCACGCATCACGATGACAATCGAGAAAGATTTTTGGAAAAACAAGACGTTATCAGAAATGTCCTTGGAAGAATGGGAAGCATTGTGTGACGGATGCGGGATTTGCTGCCTGTATAAGATCGAAGATGAGGACAGCAGGGAAGTACATCTGACCAACGTTGCCTGCCGCTTCCTGGACCTTGAGACCTGCACATGCCAACTGTATGATCAGCGAAAAAGCGCGATGCCAACCTGCATCAAGATCTCCCCTTCTAAAGTGGAAAATCTGGAATGGCTGCCGGAAACCTGCGCATACCGTTTAATTCTTAAAGGTAAACCTCTGCCTGATTGGCATCCTCTGGTCAGTGGTGATCCCAACTCTATCCACCGTGCTGGTATCTCTGTAATGGGTAAGGTAGTCAGCGAGTCTGCCGCGAACATGAACAATCTTGAAGAGTATGTGATTGAAGACCTTTATAAAAATAAAACACCACCCTAAGAAGCTTCCAACCAGATAAACAAATGCGCTGTGAGCTTCACAGCGCGTCTTTTTTTATATTGCTCAACTTTGCACATTTGGTTCATTTTGCCATTTCGTCCATATATCCCTGAACAGTTGGGATGGCAGTCAGTTTTTCATAGAAGAAGTTATTGACAATATTGATCAATTCAGCCCGGGCAGCTTCTGCTAATATCCTTTTTCTGGGTCGTAACAATTCAGCAAATCTTTATCCATTAAATATCGGCGTACATTCTCAGTAAAAAGTTCTGCCACCAGGTCATGATACCGTCCGGTATCACCCGCTATATGAGGTGTGATAACCAGATTGGGCGCTCCCCAGAGCAGGTTTTCCTGCGGAAGCGGTTCAGTATTAAATACATCCAGCACTGCCCCGGCGATTTGTTTTTCCCGCAGCGCATGCAATAGCGCATCTTCATCCACCTGTCCGCCTCGTCCGATTGCCACTAGGCAAGCAGTTGGTTTCATTATTTTAAATTCCCTGCTGCCGATCAGGTTCCGTGTATCATCAGTAAGTGGTACACATATGACCACAAAATCACTGGTTTTCAATACGGAATGTAGCGCTTGTGGAGGATATAGGCGGGTGAAATAATCTCCATTCGGGTCTCCGGTCCCTTCCGGAATATATCCATCTTCACCCAAATCCACAAGGTCTTTTTTTGTCGCCAGTATTTCCACGCCAAAGGGCTGCAGCAAACGAGCCAATTCACGGGCGATGCTCCCGTAGCCCAGCAGCCCCACTGTGCTTCCGCGCAGCTCAAGCGGCTGAAATCGTTTCCATCGGTCCGGAGGCCAGATCTTTTTCCCTTGATACTGGACCATCATAGGCAGTTTGTGCCCCAACGAAAGCAGCGCCATCAATGCATATTCCGCTACTTTAGGAGATGCCGCCCCGCTTAATGTAGTCGCTCTGAATCCCTCCCGTTCCAACAGGGGATGCCCCTTGATAAAGTCAATACCTGCATAGGAGAACTGTATCCAGCGCAGCCCAGGTGCAATTTCCGGGTCAGGGATATCTTTTGCTGTGAGAAGGATTTCCGCTTTTTCGATCACATCTGCCAGAATTTCGGACAAACTATCCTCCGGGTGGAAAGACAAGCGTACCCGCGGCGAGATAGCAGAAAGCGTTTCAAGTGCCGCTTCTGACAAAGGATAATGGATTAGGATATCAACAGGTTTTGCAGTCATTTTCACCCTAAGTATACTTTCTTCGGAAAGCAAACCAGCCGATGGCTACATATTCGGATGGCCGCCAACTTTTTCCTGATTTTTCAAATTCGATAAATACCTAAAAATAATTACTCTTTCTGAATCAGGGTTTGGATTTGTTCGTGCATGTAGAGCTGCACATAGTACAATCCACCCGCGTTTTTTCCGCTGGAACCGGACCCCTTCCATCCGCCAAAGGGTTGAAAACCCGGCCAGGCGCCAGTGGTCGCGCCCTGCGGCCTGTTAGCATAATTGACTCCTGCTTGAGTATGCTCAAAGAACCATTTTGATTCTTCTAATGACCCATAAAAACCAGCGGTCAGCCCATATTTCACATTGACAGCATGCGCCATTGCTTCCTCGAGGTTATCCACAGGAGTGACAGTCGTAATTGGTAAAAACATCTCCTGCGTCCATAAGCGATGCTCTAATGGCAAATCAACCACAATGGTTGGCGCGCAATAATACCCTTTTGCCAGATCACCATCAGTAAGTACTCTGCCGCCAGTAAGAAAACGCCCGCCAGCATCTCTGATCTCTTTAATAAAATCCTGATAGTCCTGATAGGAAGCCTTATTCACAACCGGACCCAGATATACACTGCGTTCAGTTGGATCACCAACCTTCAACTTATTGGTTAATTCAATAATACGGGACAGCACTTTTTGATAGACAGATTTCTCAATATACACGCGTGAGCAGGCAGAGCATTTTTGCCCTTGTAGTCCGAACGCTGAACGAACGATCCCAACTGCCGCATCTTCCACATTCGCGTTCGCAGATACTATCGCCGGATTCTTGCCCCCCAGCTCAAGAATGGTGGGACGCACATAGGGTCCGTTGGCAAAAGAGCGGTAGATGCCCATCCCGACATCAAATGAACCCGTAAACGTAACCCCATCCACATCAGAATTATCGATCAGCGCCTGTCCCAATGTGCTGCCGGGTCCGGTCACATAATTGAAAACCCCAGCAGGCAGTCCTGCGTCACGGAAACATTCTGCTAACAAACGTGAGGTCCAAGGAGTATCTGAAGCGGGTTTGATTACGATCGTATTCCCTGCTGCCAATGCGGCGCCAGCAGGCCCTCCAGTCAGCGCAGCGGGAAAATTGAACGGGCTGATAATCAGCCACACACCGTATGGGCGTAGAACTGAATAGTTGGTCGCTTTATATCCCTGGAGAGGGTCGCACCCCATCTTCTTGATAAAGCCATCGTTCGCTTCGATCTGGTCGCAGGCATAACGAATCAAGTCTGCCGCTTCAGCGGCGTCGCCCAATGCTTCCATGCGGTTCTTGCCTACTTCAAGAGTAATCACCGCCGCAAATTCAAAAACACGCTCATCAATGATATCCGCTGCTTTCCGCAGCAGGGTCAAGCGATCTTTCCAGGGAAGGGCGCTCCAGACAGGAAAAGCCCGTTTTGCCGCGGATACTGCCGCATCCGCATCGCGTGCGTTCCCTTTCTGAAATATTCCCAACACCATGCCTGTGTTGATCGGGCTGTGGTCTTCAAATGTTTCTGCCGCCTGTTTTTCTTTCCCATCAATGAGCATGCTGTATTCTTCGCCCAAATTAGCTTTCACATGAGTAAGCGCATCCTCAAAGCGGGTGTGCAGTTCTTCCGGGGGATTAAACATCGTCGCATAGGTAAGCTTGAAGGATGTTTCTTTCGCCATTAATAAAGCTCCTGGTTAACAATTAGTTGTTTTTCTAAGTATAGCCGAGTGGGATATTCCCGTCAAAAAATGCACTCGTAAAATACTTTTCCACAGACAGGGACAGAACTATCTACAGCGTGTTGCAAACGCCCATTCTTTCAACAAGGATTGCGCACGAAAGCAAGAAAGGGAATTAAAGCAATGTGCGAAAATCTTTTTCTGTACAATTGAGCATTGCGTTTATATATTTTTTCTGTATAATAAATTTAGCTTCACATTATTTAAAGTGAGTGAAAAACACTACAATCGATAATCGTTTCTTAGTTGTTGTTCATTCAAGAACATTGGAAAAATACAGGAGGTGCGGCGGGCAAATAAAAGGGAATTAAGTGGGAAACGAATAATGGGAGGCGATGAACCAGCAAACATATTTGGTCGCTAAAAAATGTTGGGGAGCTAATAGCGAAACCGGCCCAAACGACGGTTTGCTGATGGTATTCTAGATAGCAGATCCACTCGTTGTAGCGCGCTGTTTTTTCGGGATAATTCTCGACCAGCGCGGTCAAAAACAATAAAACATATATATGAGGAAAGTAATGTTTACAAAAAATGTGTTTGGCCGGAAATGCATCAGAATAGCTCTGGGCTTTTCGATCGTCTTGGTTTCAATCTTAGCGACATTCGAAAATGTCAAAGCGGCCGATTTCAGCCTTCAAGGAAATCTAACTCACAATTGGGTTAGGGTGGAAAGATTCACACCACTTACAGAAGTTAACTTTGATATTGATGGATCTCTCTTTAGCGTAACAACCGATGAATATGGTACTGGTTGGTTAGATGGCAGCGAAACTGACATCAACCTTGTGGTGGGCACTACTATCACTGCAGCGCAAGGCAGTACATTCAAAGAACTCACACTTGAAGACATCAGTGTGGATGTATTCGATGTGGATCTGGACGAAGTGCAAGGCACCGCACCAGTAGGCGCATTGTTGAATGTGGAAGTGCATGACCATTCGACGACCCAGTGGTACAGCATGGATGTGGAAGCCATAGGTGGAAACTGGACGGCTGATTTTAGCACAATAGGCGTTGACTTGTATGAGGAAATGAATCCACAAGCCATGTTGTTCGACGGGGACAACGATGCCACGGTTGTTGATCTAACTCAGCCACCCAGCCTTCAAGGAAATCTAACTCACAATTGGGTTAGGGTGGAAAGATTCACACCACTTACAGAAGTCAACTTTGATATTGATGGATCTCTCTTTAGCGTAACAACCAATGAATATGGTACTGGTTGGTTAGATGGCGGCGAAACTGACATCAACCTGGTGGTGGGCACTACTATCACTGCAACGCAAGGCAGTACATTCAAAGAACTCACACTAGAAGACATCAGTTTGGATGTATTCGATATTGAAAATGATCTAGTGCAGGGCACCGCGCCTGTGGGTGCATGGTTGAATGTGCATGTGCATGACAATTCGACTAACCAACACAACGAAATGTATGTGGAAGCCATAGGCGGA
>CBDAFG010000048.1:0-4307 GCA_965195205.1 uncultured Pelolinea sp.
GGTTTTATCATCAAAGCCAGGATTCGTAAAGAAAGTAAAACCCTTTTTCCGTACATATGAACGGGAAGCAGCTGCCTATGCCATTCTTAGGCTTATTGAATATATGCACGATGAATGCCCTTTTTCAACTAATAGCAAACAATTATATTATAAAAAATATCTGAATGAATGGGAAGAAACCCGGCCCGGCACAAAACTGCGCTTTTACCTGAATTATCTCAAGGCGATTTCACATGGCGCTTTTCCAGGCAAACAGGAGTCATCAGGGCAGCTTGCTCAACAGCGCTGCTCGCAATGCGGCCAGCCCACAAATACCGGCGGCTTATGTGCGTTCTGCAAACTTTTTGATCATACATAACCATGCCGATGGTTTTCCCTTTTAAATTAATAAATAGCGGGATATTCTCCCGCTATTCGGAAAACATACCTACGCGCTTTCTAAGTATTTTTCAACTTCCCAATCAGTAACGTGAATGCGGTACTCTTCACATTCTTCTAATTTTGCACGCCGGAAAGCGGTATATATTTCTGACCCAAGCGCATTTTTAAGCACATCATTATTATCTAATTCACTTAGCGCCTCTGAAAGAGAAGCTGGCAGTTCTTTGACACCCTTGGCTTTGCGCTCATCTTCGCTTAGCTTGTAAATATTGATATTGTTCAATGGTTTGGGTGGTTTCAATTTATTGTCTATACCGTCCCGACCAGCTACCAACATCCCTGCGAAAGCGAGATAAGGATTGCAGGCAGGATCCGGGCAGCGTAGTTCCGCACGGGTTGCGTTTTTCTGGCCGGCTGTATAGCGGGGGATACGAATTAGCGCAGATCGGTTAATCTGTGCCCACCCCACATACACTGGAGCCTCATAGCCAGGAACCAAGCGTTTATAAGAGTTCACTGTGGGAGCGACTAAAGCGGATAGCGCGCGAGCATGTTTCAACTGGCCGGCGATAAAGGAATAAGCAATTTCAGAAAGATGGACATCATCATCCTCGTCGAAAAAGATATTATCTCCCTTTTCATCAAACAATGACATATGGGTATGCATTCCAGAACCATTGATCCCAAAAATTGGTTTGGGCATGAACGAAGCGATCAAGCCATGTTGGGCAGCAATCGCTTTGACAGTATATTTCATCGTCATTACGTTATCTGCGGTGCGCAGCGCATCCGCAAAACGGAAATCAATCTCATGCTGACCGCGGGCAACTTCATGGTGCCCCATTTCAATCTCCAACCCCATTGTGTTTAACGCATACATCAGTTCTGTACGCACCTGCACAGCCTCGTCGTCTGATGAGAAATCAAAGTAACCACCCACATCATGCGGCACAGGACGCAGTCCACCATTTTGCTTGAATAAGAAGAACTCCGGTTCTGTTCCACAGTTAAACACCAGACCGCTTTTCTTCAAGTCTGCCAGCATTTTCTTCAGCAAACCACGCGGGTCACCAGCGAACGGTTCATCATCTGGAGTGTAGATATCACAGAAAAATCTCGCTCGCCGCAAATTTTCTGGTGTCCAAGGAAGGACCGCATAAGTATCGGTATCTATTTTCAGGTGCATATCACTTTCCTGAATGCGGGCAAATCCCTGGACAGAGGAACCATCAAACCAAATACCATCGTCCAGTGCCCCTTCGAGCTGTTCAACAGGTGAATCAACACTTTTGATTTTGCCAGTTACATCAGAAAATTGAAAGCTGATGAATTTGACATTGTCTTTCTTTACCAGTTCTAAAATCTCTTGCTTGTCCATACTACCTCCTTTGGCCTTTAAAAATATTATGGGCATGCCCGGCGGGCATGCCCTTATTAACGCATAATTCTTTCTAAGAATGCCCTTCCTATAAACAGGGTTTCTGAATTGCAACCCAGACCACTGCGGAAACCTTGGCACAGGCATCACTGCCTGTTTTTATGTCACCGCTTAATCGGAAGGGAAAATTAAGCCCATGGCAGGGCTTTGAAGGCATCCGCTGATCAGATCGATTTTCTCCCATCACTGGGATTAGCGCTTTCCTCTCGGAAAGGAACCTCCTCCTCGTAGTCTCTCCTTAAAGAGACCCAGCCGCTTTTTTCCTTTACTATTCAATTGTTAATTTAGATGCATTTTTACCACATGCATTTTTCTCTGTCAAGCTACTCTGCAGATAAGTTGGGAACGATTTTACTTGAACATAGTTTGAATTACCTACCGGCAGATCAAAACTGGCTTTCCAAACTCGCGCAGCATTTGGTCAACCGTGCTGCCGACAGCAACATTTATCAGTGGACTTTGTCCATAACCTCCCATAACGATCAAGTTCGCTCTCTTGGTGCGTGCAACTTCCAAAATGGCATCACCCGCAGGACCATTTGCCTTAACATATTCAGCCTTAACTCCATTTTTTTGTAAATAATCTCTAGCTCGTGTTAAATTTTGATTTTTAGTTTTTTCCCCTTCTATTGAGCTTACAACCACCAACCGAGTATCCCATCTGCTGCCGAGATAAGAAGATAAAAATAAAGCTTCCTCACTTTTCGGGCTGCCATCATAAGCCAATAAGGTTATATCTAAACGGGTTGTTACAGATGGTACAGCCAAGACAGGTCGAGAGCAGCGCTGTAAAATTGTTCTTATTCCAGATTGCAAACGTTCCTGTGGCTGTGTTCCAGGTGGATGGTTAAGATGAACCATGACCAAATCAGTCCAAATTGCACGCTGAACAATCTGTCGGGCAACCTGACCCACCTCAACCGCAAACTCACTTTTAATATTTTCTTCAGAACAACGTGTGTAGAATTGATCGCGAATATCTCTTACTTTTTGAGAATCTAGTTTTTTCTGGTTGGCAACTACGTGCAACCCACGCAGAACTGAGCTTTCATGCCGAGCAACCAGAATAGCTTCGTCCAGAACCTGCCAATTTTCTTCTTTACCGCTGAGGCCTACCAGAATCGCATTGAATAATTTATCTTTACGGGGCAAACTTACATTAACACGCCATTCACCTGGTGGTGGTCCTGCTTCTAATTCATCTGGGGTTATCAGATCAATGATCTTTTTCCAAACTTCCGCCAGTACACGCCCGGGTGTGCGGCTAAAGCGTTGAGCCAGGTCTTTAGCAGTCTGGCTGACATCTACATTCCAACCCAATTCTCCAGCCAGTTCAACCTGATATTTTTTCAGCCACAAATACAAGTCAGTTTCAGTGCGGTCCGGAAAATCGCGCAAAATACCTAATTGTCGGATGGCGCGAATCACTGGACGATATACATTTTCCACCCAACTGTTAACTGCTTCCTCAATCAGGATATCTCGCTGCTGTTCCAGTCCGAGATAATAATGATGGACGGATATATGTTTAAATAATTCTTTATATCCCCCAGGTTCCGTAACCTTAAAATCAAAATCTGGAGAAAACCGCTTTAATCCCATTTCATCGAACACTTCTGCTCTTTCAGTTTTGAGAATCAAATCTTCAAGATCATCATCAGGTTTGATTTCGATGTTTGTGCGGAATTCACTTACATATGCTTCGATTGTAGCCATTTTCATTTGCTTTGCAATTGAAACACGATGGTTGCCATCAAATACAAAATAAATTTCTCCTATTTTGTAAACCTCAATTGGTGGTAACCCTTTCTGAACTTGAGCCAATTTAACTCTTGCCCAGCGTTCAGCATCACTATCAGTTAGGGGTAGAAAATTTTTATTGAAATCCAGATACCGGCCAACACTTCCCACAATGGAATCTAATGGGATATTTGCCAAATATTGTCTTCGCTGGCCAGAAACTTCGATGCGTCTTTTTACTTCTTCATAGGATAATAGCTTTTCGTGTTTTCCGCTGATCATGGCAATTAAAGATTGCAATTTGGCTCTTCGGCGCGCTTGGCGAAAATCATTCAATGCAGACAAATAGCGACCGGAACTATCCATTTCCATCATTGCCCTCCTTTTTTCCCCGCGAAACGATCATTTCAACATCAATCAAGTTTTTACGATAACCATACGTATTGACTACAATAGTTTGCGCATGACGAGTTTCTACTTTCTTAGTACTGCTGTTAACATGCACATGTCCGTGAAAATGATATGCTGGTTTGCAAACCTCTAATAGCCAACGCAGGGCTTTAAATCCCTGGTGTGCACGATCTGGTTTGTCATTTATTCCCCAGGACGGAGAGTGGCTAATCAATATATCCAACCATCGATGATGTACCAAACGGTTCCACAATAGTATTGGCATCATTACCAGAACCATCCACCACATTTGAGCCTGAGTGTATTGATGAGATCCAACCCGGTACCGCACTGACCC
>CBDAFG010000049.1:0-7678 GCA_965195205.1 uncultured Pelolinea sp.
CTTGTCTCAGCAATTCTGATGGAGGTTAGTGAAGAATGGGAATATGGTAAATTGTATTTGAGAATGGAGAGCAGTTAGAGTATTATCTAATAAATTGAAAGGACCTGTGATCAATTTTACAGAAAAGATGACACACAATCAAGGAATCCAAGCCTTCACATTTTGTTGGGTCAATAGTCTATATCAAAGAACATGGAACTATCCAATCGCCAAAGCCATTGATTATTATTGATGGCCAACAAAGACTTACAACAGTAACTCTTTTATTAGTTGCCCTCGCTGGAATTGTAGGGAGGGGCGAACCCTTTGATGGGTATTCTAAAGCAAAGATTAATCATTACTATTTAAAGAACACAGTTGAAACAGATTATAAAAAATACAAACTTTTGTTGTCCAGAAGGGATAAAGATACATTAATTTCATTAATTGAAAATAAACCATTCCCGAAGGATTGCTCAATTCGAATTGAAGAAAATTTCAAATTTATTTCAGAATGGCTTAGGAAGAACAAGAATAATATTGTGGAAATTTGCAAAGGTTTATCTAAGCTTCAGATAGTTGAGGTTTCGCTAGACAGCCGCTTTGACAATCCGCAATTAATTTTCGAAAGTCTTAATTCAACTGGACTGGAGCTGAGCCAAGCGGATTTAATACGCAATTATGTCCTAATGGGTCAAACATCAGAGCGCCAAATTCACCTTTATGAACATTATTGGAAACCAATGGAAGAAATGTTTGGCCAGGAAGCATATAACAAATTATTTGATGGTTTTGTTCGGCATTATCTAATAGTAAAAACAGGCAATATTCCAATCATTAAAAAAGTTTATGAGGCTTTTAAGGATTATGTTAAATCTCCCGGGAATGAAGATCTGGATAAATTACTTGAGGATTTAAGAACATATTCAGAATACTATTGCGCGATGGCTTTAAATCTAGAAAAAGACAATAAATTAAGAATTGTATTTCAAGACCTAAGAGAATTGAAAGTGGATGTTGCTTACCCTTTATTGTTGGAACTTTATCATGATTATCGTCAAAATATTTTATCAAAACAAGATTTTCTTCAAGCTATCCGTCTGATAGAGAGTTATGTCTTCAGAAGGGCAGTTTGCTCTATCCCTACAAATTCTATGAATAAAACGTTTGCTACCTTAAGCCGGGATTTTGATAAAGAAAAATATCTGGAAAGCATTAAAGCCCAGTTTCAGCTTTTGCCCTCATATAAGCGGTTCCCGACCGACGAGGAATTCTTCAGGGAGATCCAGATCCGTGATTTATATAATTTCCGCAACCGAAGTTACTGGTTGAGGCGTTTTGAAAACCATAATCGCAAAGAACAGGTAATTGTCAATGAATACACGGTCGAACATATTCTTCCACAAAATCCCCGGTTGTCACAGGAATGGAAAGAAGATTTAGGGACTGATTGGAAGGATATTCAAAAAACCTGGCTGCACACACTCGGTAATTTATCGCTTACTGGATACAACACAGAATATAGCGACAAATCCTTCCTTCAGAAAAAAATGCATCCAAAGGGTTTCCAATACAGCCCGATTCGATTAAACGAAAGTTTGCAAGGCCTAGAAAAATGGGATAAAGAAGCGATCAAAAAGCGTGCGGGTTTACTCGCAAAGAATGCCCTGGACGTATGGCATGCGCCTGATTTGGATGATGAGACATTGAGTAATTACATTCGTGAGGAAATCCCTACTGAATATTCGATAGAAAACCACCCGAATATTGATGAAGGTGGTTCAATGAGCGACTTATTCTATGAATTTCGTGGACTTGTATTAGCTCTTGATCCAGTGGTCGTCTCTGAAGAATTTCTAAGTCTATACGTTGCTTATAAAGCAGAAACGAATTTTGTTGATGTAGTTCCAAATAAAAGTCATCTACATCTACAGATAAACATGCCCTATCCCGAGATTATTGATCCGAAAGGCATTTGTGATGATAGAAAAGGGAGAGGTAGATGGGGAAATGGAGATGTGGAGGTTAAAATATCAAAATTTGAAGAACTTCCATATATTATTGGCCTTATTCGGCAGTCATTGGAAAGACAATTGGGGAATAATGGGGATAACTAAATGAATACGAGTGGGGAGTATTCTGAGAACTCTCTGGTTGAACAGCCTGCCATTCGGCTCTTTGCCGAGCTGGGCTGGGAAACTATAGATTGTATGGAAGAAGAATTCTGCCTCGAGGGCACGCTCGGGCGTGAGCACCGCGGGCAGGTGGTGCTCACGCGTTTCTTACGTCCTGCCCTTGAAGAACTAAATCCGCAGCTTCCTGATGCCGTTCTTCAAGCGGCGGTGGATGCGCTTACTCGCGATAGGGCACTGCTTTCGCGTGCGAATGCCAATAAAGAAATTTACTCGCTTCTTAAAGATGGCGTGCTGGTTCATTACCAAGACGAAAATGGCGCAGAGGTGCAGCAGCGCGTGCGGGTGATTGATTGGAATCAGCCCGAGAAAAATCATTTCCTGCTGGTTTCACAATTGTGGGTGACGGGTGATATGTACACCCGCCGCCCCGACCTGGTGGGGTTTATAAACGGCTTGCCCCTGGTATTCATTGAGTTGAAGGCAGCCCACAAACGCCTGAAAACCGCCTTTGACCAAAATATCCGTGATTATAAAAACACCATCCCGCATATCTTTTGGTATAACGCCTTCATTATTCTTTCCAACGGCAGCGATTCCAGGATTGGTACTATCACATCAGAATGGGAGCATTTCAATTCCTGGAAAAAAATTTCCAGCGAAGGCGAGCAGGGTGTTATTTCATTAGACACCATCATCCGCGGCACCTGCCAAAAATCGCGTTTGCTTGATATTGTGGAGAACTTTATCATCTTTGCCGATGCCGGAGGCGCCCCCCAAAAACTGGTTGCCAAGAACCACCAGTATTTAGGTGTCAACAATGCTTTCCAGGCGGTGCGGGACATACGCGAAAATCAGGGTAAGCTGGGTGTCTTCTGGCACACACAGGGCAGCGGAAAGAGTTACTCGATGATCTTCTTCTCCCAGAAGGTGCTTCGCAAGCAGCCTGGCAACTGGTCTTTTGTCGTCGTTACTGACCGCCGTGCCTTGGACTCGCAGATTTATAAAAACTTCTCCGATACGGGCGTCGTCACCGAAACGGAGCATGTCGTCCGCGCGGGCAGCGGGGGCCATCTGCAAACATTGCTGAGGGAAGACCACCGCTATGTCTTCACGCTCATCCAAAAATTCCAAACGGAACGCGGAGAGGTCTATCCTGTGCTTTCCTGCCGTTCGGATGTGATCGTTATGACGGATGAAGCGCACCGCAGCCAGTATGATATTCTCGCGCTCAACATGCGCAATGCGCTCCCCAATGCCGCCTTTATCGGCTTCACCGGTACGCCCCTCATCGCCGGGGAAGCCAAGACAAAGGAAGTCTTCGGTGATTATGTCAGCATCTACAATTTCAAGCAGTCTGTCGATGATCAAGCCACGGTCCCGCTGTTCTATGAGAACCGCATTCCTGAGATGCAGCTCACCAATCAGCAGCTCCAGGAAGATATGCTTGAGATCATTGATTCCGCGGAGCTGGATGAGGATCAGGAGCGGGCGCTCGAGCGTGAGTTCGCGCGCGAATATCAGCTCATAACGCGCGATGAACGCCTTGATGCCATCGGAAAAGATATCGTCGAGCATTTCACCGGGCGCGGTTTCCAAGGCAAGGCGATGGTTGTTTCAATTGATAAAGCTGCCGCGGTGCGTTTATACGATAAGGTGAAAAAACACTGGAGCGCAAAGCTCAATGAATTGAGGATTTGGCTGACAAGCACGCAGGAGCCGGAGGAAAAAGGTGCGCTCGAAAGCCTGATAAATTACATGGACGAAACCGATATGGCGGTCGTCGTCTCGCAATCTCAGAACGAGATCGAGGATTTGCGCGAAAAGGGTGCGGAAATTGAGCCCCACCGCCGCCGCATGGTCACGGAAAAGATGGCCAAGAAATTCAAAGATGCGGATGATCCCCTGCGTTTGGTATTCGTGTGCGCCATGTGGATGACTGGTTTTGATGTGCCCTCCTGTTCAACCATTTACTTGGATAAGCCCATGCGCAACCATACCCTCATGCAGGCCATCGCGCGGGCAAATCGTGTCTGGAAGGACAAGGTCAATGGGTTAATTGTCGATTATATCGGCATGTTCCGCAACCTGGAAAAAGCCCTCGCGATCTATGGCTCAGCGTCGGGCGGCGGCATCAAAGAAGGGGATCTGCCGGTCGAGGTTAAGGATAAGCTGGTCGAACGTCTGCAGGAAGTGCTGGATGAAACAATTGCCTTCCTGTTTAAAAAAGGGGTTGACCTCGATGAAATTAAAAAAGCGGAAGGGTTTGAACGCATCCGTTTGCTCGATGACGCGGTCGATATGCTGCTCGTAAATGATGACACCAAGCATCGCTATTTATTACTGGCAAACGATGTGAACCGTCTCTTCAAGGCCATCCTACCGGATGCGCGCGCGAATGAATTTGGGGTTCCACGCAAAGCAATTACAGTCATCGCGGAGAAAATCCGTTCATTATCGCCGGAAGTGGATATCTCGGAGGTGATGGACGCAGTCGATGATTTATTGGATGATTCGGTCGCACCAACAGAGTATGTAATTGATAAAAGTCTTGTACATGAGCTATATGACCTCAGTAAAATTGATTTCGAAAAATTGGCAAAAGGCTTTGAAAAGAGCCGCAAGCGCATTGAAGCTGAGAAGCTGCGCGGGATGCTCAATCAAAAATTAAATCAAATGGTACGCTTGAATAAATCGCGCATGGATTATCTCGAAAAGTTCAAAGAAATGATCGAAGAATATAACGCGGGCGCGTCAAATATTGATGTTTTTTATGCGAAACTGCTTGATTTTGCCAAAGATCTTAACAAAGAAGAAAAGCGCGGAATATCAGAGAATTTAAGCGAAGAAGAATTAGCGATATTTGATCTGCTGACGAAACCAGCTATCAAATTAAGTAAAAAAGAACAAGAAAAAGTTAAACAAGTAGCCAAAGATTTGCTTGATACACTCAAAGCCGAACGCCTGGTGCTGGATTGGCGCAAACGTCAGCAGACACGCGCGGCAGTAGAGCTAGAAATCGAAAAAATATTGGATCATCTGCCTGGTATTTATGCCACTAAGCTGTACAATCAAAAATGTACTCTAGTCTATCAGCATGTCTATGAAAAATACTATGGGCAGGGGGGAAGTGTTTATTCGCAAGCTGGATGAATGGATTTACTTAGTATAAGTATGAATCATTATTTTCCATTATTTATTTGATGAAATGAAAGCGACCGTTAGACGCTACCTAAAAAATAACCATCGCGCAATCGGCAAGATCTGTTATGAAAATGATTTGGAAAATACTGTTTTATGCCTTGGCCGGATATATAACGTTGTGCACGATTGTGTTTATATCTCAGCGGAAATTGCTTTATTTTCCTAACGAAATCCAAGCATCAGAGGAGCGTGCAATCGATGAAGGTTTACGCCATTGGCCTTCGTTCGAAAATTTTCAAGGATTTGTCAGTCAAGGGGAAACGGTTGACTCAAAGGGTACTATCATAGTGTTTCATGGCAATGCAGGCACAGCCTATCATCGCAGCTTCTATGCCAAAGCGCTTTCAATTCAAAATTTACGAGTTATTTTGGCTGAATATCCCGGCTATGGAGGTCGAGTTGGACAACCCAGTGAAGATGTATTGGTAAAGGATGCGCTTGAAACGATAAGGCTTGCCTATCAAGAGTATGGCCCCCCGCTGTTCGTTTGGGGTGAGTCACTAGGAGGTGGAGTCGTTTCCAGTGCTGTTAGTAAAACCGACATTCCCATAAAAGGAGTGGTCCTGTTTCTTCCTTGGGATTCGCTGCCGAATTTGGCTCAAACACACTACTGGTATCTTCCAGCGCGTTGGTTGGTTCTGGACAAATACAACAACACTGATAATCTTCAAGGATTTGAAGGGAATATTGCTGTCATACTCGCTGAAAACGATGAAGTTATTCCAGTGCAGCACGGTAAAAAACTGTATGATTCAATAACGGCAAAGAAAAAACTATGGTTGTTTGAAGGTGTAAGACATAACGAGGTGTCGGTTGAGGCAGAACTGCATTGGTGGAAAGAAGTCATAGCGTTTATTTCGCAGTAGGCCAACAGCGAGCTGCTAACATGAAGCTGCAGCGGATTCCGCTTTGCAGCGCCGCTGAGTAAAATGTTACTTTTTTAACAACCTGATTAATTTCAAGACATTGTTACCAGGGAAAAGAAATATTGTGGTTACCAATAATTAATCTCTCTTGGTTAGGTTAATCAATAGCAAGTCTTATAGTGACAGATAAAATGCCCGTATATAGTTTCGGGTATTTTTCACAATTTTCTCGTGAAATATTCACTACCCTTGCCTATCATGCTTATGCTTTTTCATTAATTTCCTACTTAATTAATAGGTCATCCCCATCTCCCATACCATCTGTCATCCTGAGGTCAAAGACCGAAGGATCTCGGCTTATTTAACATACAAGCCTCAATTGCAATCAACTCATCCAAAAAATCATGTCTTTGCGAGGAGCACGAAGTGCGGCGTGGCAAGCTCCTTCTTTCTTCTGTGTGAGTATGAACTTGCAACCATCCAGAGATTTGAAAGGTCTTGTACCCATTTTGCATGTAAGGTCGTTGTTTTTCCTGAGTTATCATCTGCGCGGCTCTCTTTTGTCGCATTTTTACTATCCCCAAAGAATCCCCTGCCAGTCCCCCGTAAATCCCCTAATCATTTTTAAAACAGTCACCTTTTGTTACCTGATTCCCAACGTACCATATCTGATTTCCATCGCATCCCCCCCAGCCTTAACCAACACATATCGAGTATAATAAAAGAAAAGAGACTCGCATCTCTCAAGAACAACACGGGGAAAATAAAAAACACTCAGCTCACCGCACCAAACTTTCAATAAAATCGCATCTCGTTGTCCACTGTATCGCCGCGCAGTGTGTATGACCCCGCGGCTTTCACACCAAAGCCAAGTACCCAACACCCAAAAATAAAGCCATGCACGGTTTTATTTCCAAAAAAACATTTTCTATTAAAACATGATCAAAAAGGAGGCATTATGAAAGCAAAAATAAGAATTAAATCGCCAAAAGAAAAAATATTGATTGAAGAGATAGAAGTCGTGCTCTGCCTCATACGCGAAGTGGGACTCGAACTCACTTCTCGAGAGCAGTATCACAAAGAGCGGACAATACATCCTTTTAGATGTATTCTGCGAGTGAGCGGGGAGATTAAACAGATTTTGGATCTTGTGTCGAAGGTTTCCAGGAGGACACTCGAATTGGACGCAAAATAAAGAATACATCACAAAGAAAGTAATAGATTGAAATAACAAATGTTTTTCTTTCGGGAGACCATTTCTAAACCCCGATGGAAATCTTGATAAATATAGATAAATTTTATATAATGATTATTGTTTATATCAGGTTAACCTAATCTAAAAAGGAAAACATGATTCCGAAAGAAATCACTCGTCAACACATTTTATTTGCAATAAGTGAGTTGAAAGAAAATGGAATTCCAGATTTTCGTAAATCCAAAAAGTATCATCTTCAATTTGAAAGAAATCTATATCCACCCAAACTTTTAGTCTCTATA
>CBDAFG010000050.1:0-16966 GCA_965195205.1 uncultured Pelolinea sp.
AGTTGTTCCAGATATTCTTTTGGTAATGTACAATCATTCTTGTAGATCATGGTCTTATTCCTTTCTTTTGTTTATCTGACTTCTGAAAGGATACCGTGATCTACTCTTTTTTGAAATTACAGAAAGATTGTTACACTAGCGCAAATCTTGTTATAACAACATGACATTTAATATGATTATTGTGAAAAATCAGGTTGTGCTATTCTGACCTTAAAAAACTAGTTAAAAGTAAATAAGAGGCAGGCATTTTCTAATGCCTGCCTCTTTTATTGGAATTATGGGTTATTTATTGGTAGCCGAATCCTGCAAAGTTGCCGGAAGAGAAGATGGATAACCCACCGGACAAGACATTGTAGCTCAGCAGTGAAACGTTTTCCCAATCCTGCCCGCGAACTTCCACTAATAAGGTTTCATCATTTAACCATCCAGCAGGGCGCATGAATGATACTTGAGTACCATTGATGGCCTGGGCAGCTGATGTGTCCACCAAGTCTCTCACCACACCGCCATTTTGGACATCCCCTATTCGAACACGTGGGTGAAAATTTGATGGTTCCGAGACCATGGAGCCACTTACTTCTAGCCATGCCGCAAATTTATTGTTTGGGGAGAAGACAACGAAACCTGCACCGCGGTCGCTGGTGGAATCCAGTATGAAAGAAGTTTTCTGGCTGCTGGTGAGGTTGACAACAGTCATAGCCCGGTCTCTTGCCATATCAAAGTCAACGGTGCCGGCGTGGCTCAAATCAGGAGAAATGCCCTGGAAACTACGATTAGGGTCAATATACTGCAGGTTATCACCATTGGTAAGATCGAAAAAATACAATCCTCTTGTGATCGGGAAGATCAGGTCCACTCCGCCGATCCCCCATGCGGTCTTTGTGTACCAAACTCCTTGAGGTTCGCCGTTGATCGCTTCAATGCCTGCGGGCATAAGCGCCATGTAAGTTGGTTCATCAATCAGGTCGTAAAAGGATTCAACGTTTCCTGAATTTGTACTGTTCGCTGCATACAGGAAGGAATGAGGAAAATTTTCCGGGCTATACATAACTTCTGAAAAGGTGATCGCGGATTGACCTGGTGCTGCTTTGAGCGAAAGAAATGAATTTGTCAGACGCAATGTGGATATTTGACCGTTCGTGTTTGCCATTAGCGCCTGTTCTGGTTCCCAACTGCGGTAGATGATTGGCGGCAGAGGTTGGCCTGGAACAATTGAGCCGGCGATGACCACATTATCTGGGTCAACGTACCCGATGCCGGGTGTTTGAATTTCCGATAGGATTTGCCCATTTGTGTCAAGATAAGTTAATCCAACGCCATTGTCTGTGTTGATCAGCACTCCATCTGGAATCAGGTCTCCGCTGGTTGTGGTTTTCTCAATGGAATTCTCGGGTTCACTGTTTTCATCTTCCTGGGTTGTGGTTGTATCTAGCATTTCGGTGTTGTCATCCGCCAGATCCATAGATCCATTCTGGCAGCTTATAAAAGAAAACAGAATTACCAATGCGATCGTGGTTATTATGATCTTTTTTTTATTCATCTAAATATCCTCCGATTTGGAATTAGCAGTGTGTTAACGAAGTATGTGCCGGAAAAGCACCTTATAAAGGTAAAGTTTAGAACCACAACTCTTTGATCTGCTTGTCTCCCAGCAGCTTTTGGACCAATTTGTCATGACGTTTGGTTGGACCATACACTTCAAAAGTACACACCATATCATCCCCTTGTTTTTCCTGTTTATAATTTTGGATTGGAAGATGATACTCCTTGAACAGTGATTTTAATTCTTTATATTTATTCCAGCTAACCTTAGTGGTGATTTGATAGGTGCGTATTTCAGTGGAAATTTCCAGATATTCCTCGAAACGGCTGAACAGCATAAGCACAATAATTGACATCAATGCAGCGCCGGCTGACAATATATATTCTCCTGCACCGGCTGCCATTCCCAATGCGGCTGTCAGCCAGACGGTAGCAGCGGTGGTCAGGCCGGTCACACGCCCGCGCTCTTCCAGGATAACGCCAGCACCCAGAAAGCCGATTCCACTGACAATATTGGCTGCGATCCGCCCTGGTTCATTGCTGTTATCCATTCCAATGCGGTAAGAAAGGATCGTGAAAAGGGCGGAGCCCAAAGATATCAGGATCAATGTGCGCAGACCCACTGCTTTCTTGTGGCGTTCACGCTCCGCTCCAATGATGCCGCCAACAAAAAGAGCCATCGCCAAGCGATAAAAATCATCAGTATTAAAAACCATTAGTTCTCCCTTCCAGATATAACTGATCGATAATATATTTTAACAAATATTGAGAGGACATATGAAAAAACCTGTTAAATAATCGAAGAATTATGGAACTTATTCGCATATTAGCAGATATTTTTGATAATCCGTTGAACAACTAACTAAACAGATCAATGTTTTATTGCAATGCGCTAATATTTTTCCCAGTGTACGCGATCTTCGCTGTACTGAGTGCGGGGGTATACCTCTTCAGCCGGGTAACCGACATACACCATGCTGAACGGAATCACGTCCTCCGGGATGTCTAGTGTTTTTCGAAGGGTATTCATCACGTCATCCTTTGGGTATGACCCGATCCAGACAGTGCCCATGTCCATTCCTGTAGCGGCAATCAGTAGATTTTCAGTGGCCGCGCTGCAGTCCTGCACCCAGAAGCGGTAAGCAGATTCGTTTTTTGCGATTTTTAAGTTCGCACAAACGATCACAGCGGCGGGGGCGTTGTATTTTCCATATTTAATTTTAAAACGCAGTGTTTTCATCGTTTCATCATCGGTGACAGCAATGAATTCCCATGGACGGCTATTGCTGGCTGAAGGTGCTGCCATAGCAGCCTGAAGTAATTTGGTTATTGTTTCCTTTTCAACTTTCTGTTTACTGAAGATACGAACACTGCGGCGCTTAAAAATTAAATCCAACACATTTTCCATGATTTACTTTGCCTTTTTTCCGCGAGCGATCATTTTCACATAAATGCTGGAGTTTCCGTCTGCCACTTCTACCTCGCGGATCTCGAAAGATTTCGGATACGCTCGAATGAGCACGGATAATTGGCTGTGTCCATATGTGCGCGCATCAAACCCGGGGTCCACCTGGCGCAAATGATGGCCGAGTGTACCTAAAAACGCCCAACCATCTTCTCCAACAGCATTTTCAAACGCTTGTTTAAGGAGAGGTATTGGGTTTGGTTTGGGTGGTTCTTTCTTAGTTGTGGTGGACTTCTTCTGCCCGGCACGGCTCTTGGTTGGTTTTTTTGGGGCCAGGTTTTCAGTATAAACGAATACATCACAGGCGTTAACAAATGGGCGCGGAGTTTTTTTCTGGCCGATACCCATCACAAAAAAACCTTTTTCTCGGATACGTGTCGCGAGGCGGGTGTAATCACTATCGCTTGAAACAAGGCAGAATGCATCCACGGTGCCGCTGTATAGCAAGTCCATCGCATCGATGATCATCGCGCTGTCGGTTGCGTTCTTACCGATGGTATAACGGAATTGCTGGATTGGCTGGATGGCGTAGGTGTTTAAGGTGTTTTTCCAGCTGCCCATATTGGGTGTTGTCCAGTCGCCGTAGTTGCGTTTTACGGTAACTGTGCCGTATTTACTGGCTTCAGACAATATTTTATTGACAAGAGATGGCTGGGCGTTATCTCCGTCTATCAGGACGGCTAACCGCCGGCTGCCTATTTGTTTATTGATATGTAGCATATTTTTATTTTCTTTCTATTATTGTTAAATTAATTATACATAGTCTTCTGGCTTGATTCAACATCAAATCAGGTGTTGAGTAAAGCCGTTGGTTACTAACAGGTGGAATGCATCCATTGCCTCATTTGGCACGGGTTGAGGGACAGAAAAACCTTTTTCCGGGTAAACCAGGATGCGCTGAAAGTCGCCCGCCAGGATGTGAATGACCTGCTCAAGGGAAATATCCTCTGTGTGATATTTTTCAATTGGGATCGGAGGGGAGGAAATCACCGCTTGCAGGTCAGGCCAAATCTTTTGTGCTGCTGCCCACACCCTGCGTTCCATGTACGGCTTATGAACCAAAAGTGCTGTGTGGACCGGAATGTTTTGTTCTGCACATAGGGCTTTTGAAAATAAAAGATTCTCCCCAGTGTTTGTTGAGCGGGATTCCTGGATGACCTTTTTTTGGGAAAGGCCTTTTTCAACTGCTGCGGCAGCAAAGCGAGCTGCTTCGCTTTCCTGCCAAATACCACTGGTAAGGCGGCCAAATCCCCCGGAACAGATCAGAAGCGGTGCCCACCCATCCAGCACCAATTGGGCGGCATACGCAGCTACTCTTAGATCATGGCTGCCCATAGCGATCACCACGTCGCATTTTTGCAGGGAGTGATTCATGTGAAGATATTTCCAGAGGATCTTTGCGGATGAAAGAATGTGGGTCGGTATGTGTTCCTCTTTTATCACTTAAAGCCAACCCTGCAGTTTGTAAATGAAAAAACCGATGTATTCTTTCATCGCGTTGGTTGTCAGGGATAAATTGCTTGCCTGCGGGATGACATTGATGATCTTTGATAGAAAATTACCGCTGCGATCCTGTGGAGACTCGTCCTCAGTGATACTGAAATCAACTGGAATGGGGATGACTTCAACACCCTGTTTCTCAAATAAAGCCACTGAGCGCGGCATATGCATGGCGGATGTGACCAATAAAATGCGCTCGATCTCGTTATTCGCAAGGATTTCTTTGCTGTACAGGGCATTTTCATAAGTGTTCTGTGAGGTGGTTTCCAGCCACAGCGCTTCCTTCGGGATGCCGACCGCAGTAAGGATGGACGCCATTTCTTCTGCGGGGGTTGTGGTTCCTTTATTCAGATATGAAATAGAACCTCCGCTTAGGAGGATATGCGCTGCTTTTCCATCTTTGTATAATGAGGCGGCGTAGAGCACACGATCTCCTGCGCTGTTCACTTCAACAGAGGGGCGCGGATATACAGCTGGCTCTGTGCCGCCGCCCAACACAACTATTACGTCTGCTGCCGGGATCTCATCGGGCGTTGGATAATGCCATTCAAGAGATCGTGCGAGGAGATTCGAGAAGCCGGTGGTGCTTGAAAGCCATAGGATGACCAATGCCGCGATGATCAAGTTTGACCGCACACGCGGATTGTTCTTTACAATTAGAGCAATAAGGAGCAGAATACTTGCTGATCCCAGCGGGTACACGAATAAGGGAAGTAATTTTGAAAGGAATATGAATATTGTCATTTTAAATTAGTTAGTGGCGTCATTGTAACATGAGGAAAGCCGTAGAAAATAAAGTTAAAATAAGCGTATTATTAATAATTAAACCTAAAGGTGGATATGCGTACTTCTTTGTTGATTGATATTATGGAAGCGAATTGCAGGGGAGAGAGAAAAGGGATCTATACGGTGGAGTCTCACAACTCAACTGTTATGGAGACATATTTTCGGCAGGCGTTAGTGGATGGCTCCCCCGTTATTCTTGAGATTTCTGCGAACATGCTGTGTTTACCAGGGCAAAGTGGAAAAATATCTCCTGCTGACTTAATTAAAAGGGTGAAACATGCTGCGGTGGAAACGAAATTTCCGCGGGACCGGCTCTTTCTTGGCGTGAATGACTTGGGTCCTTCTCTTTGGGGGGATGAATCCGATGAATATGCGTTGAAAAAGGCCTGCGTGTTTATATCAGACCTTGTCGGTTTGGGTTTTAATAAATTAGGCATACATGCCGGGGACTCACTCAAAGGAGACCCGGTGGATGCGCCGCTCTCTCAAGAAATAATTATCGCGCGCGAAACAGCGCTCTATCAGGCAGCGGAGGGTGCTGCGGCGGAATTACCGGATGAAGAAAAACCTATATACGTGATTAATGCTCATCCCGGGCAAGAAGCGGGCAGGATTGAAGATCAAAGACTGGTGGTCAGCAGGAAAGATGTTGAAGATGCAGTTGATCGGTTTGCTCAAATCGCAGCGGCTGCTGGACTGTCGGAGATGAAGAAACGGCTGTTGGCAGTTCGGATATTCCTTGGGTCTGGATACGATAGTGAGAATGTTATTCCGTTTGATTCATCTCTTATCAAGGAGATGGGCGGATGTGAGCATGGGGGTTACCCAGTGGCACTGGAGATACAACAGACGGATTTTCAATCGCAGACTGTTCTTAATCAGCTGGTGGACAATCACTTTGTGTTCCTGAGTGTTGGTTTGGAGTTGACCTATACAATACGTGAAGCCTTGTTTTCGTTGGCGATGATGGAGAATGAAACTATGCTTGGTAAGCCGGGTGTGTATTTATCTAATTACATCGTTGAATTGGATCGGGCTATGCAGTCAGCCCCATGTCATTGGCAAAATTATTACACTGGAAATGGGTTTGAGCAGTTGGTTGCCAGAAAATATAGTTTTTATGATCGATCCCGCTTTTTCTTGGAGGATAAAGAGGTGCGTAAATTGAAGAAACGACTATATGAAAATATAATAGCAAATCCAGTTCCGCTGACTGTACTGCGCCAATTTATGCCGCGCCAATACGAGCGCGTAGCGGCGGGTGAGCTTGAGAATAAACCGAAGGCATTGGTGATGGATGCGGTCAGGTATGCTCTGCACCGGTACTCCCGTGCCTGTGGATGGACGGAGATTAAGTATGATTGATTTTAAGAAATTAAAGGCGGTTATCTGGGATATGGATGGGGTCATATTGGATTCAAGATTAGCCCATTTTAAAGCTTTTCGTACGATTTTAGAAAAGTATGAAATAAAAGTTTATAAGGAGCGATTACAGAGATATTTTGGGATGACCAACCAGCAAATTATTCAATTGATGGTGGATAAACCAATCTCTAAAGAATTGACCGACCGGATCGGCCGGGAAAAGGACATTTTGTTTCAGAATATTATTCGAGATCAGGCGGTGTTTCTGCCCGGAGTCAAAAAATGGATGGAAGCATTCAAACAAAATGGAATTCGCCAGGCGCTTGCCTCTTCTGGCTCTCATGGGAACATCAATGCTATTTTAACGGCATTGGCCGCAGAGACATATTTTGATGAAATTGTCAGCGGAGATTGGCTGCCGGGTAAGCCTGATCCATTTGTTTTTCTCAAGGCGGCAGATTGTTTAGGAATACTTCCTTTAAACTGCCTGGTGATCGAAGATGCTGTTGTTGGTGTGCAGGCAGCTAAAGCGGCTGGAATGAAATGCGTTGCGGTGACTACCACCAATCCCGCGGAAAAATTAGTGGATGCTGATGTGGTCCTTAGTAATCTAGCAGAACTGACAGTGGATCATGTTCAGATGTTTTTCTCCGCTTGATAAAAAGATACAGGCGTTCAGAAGACCAACTCTTTCACAACCGATTAACATTTTGCTGAACATCACTCTTTTTTAATTAAATTACTGATACTGATCAATTGTTTCTTGGATTCAACTCACAAGTGCAACAAAGCTGGCAGGAAAAAGGTAAGCCGATGTAAAATAAGGCTTTTCAGACCTATCAGAGTCAAAGGAGCACTTATGAGTTACAAACAGCTTACCTGCAACCAAAGATACCAGATATATGCACTTTTGAAAATAGGACAAACTCAGGCAACAATTGCAAAAGTTCTTAATGTTCACAGGTCAACAATTAGCCGAGAGTTGCAGAGGACTAGAGGCCAACGAGGATACCGACCTGCTCAAGCTCAAAGCATTGCGATAAAGAGGCATTATAAACATAGGCCAAAGATTGCCCGGACAGATTGGGCAATTGTAGAAGCAAAATTGAGAGAGGATTTGAGCCCAGAGCAAGTATCTAATTGGGTCAAAGAGCACAATAACATTGAAATCAGCCATGAATGGATCTATCAGTACGTTTGGTATGACAAGAGATGCAAAGGTATGCTTTACAAACATCTGCGCCGTAAGAAAAAGTATCGAAAAAGAAGCGGAAACCGTGATAATCGAGGAAAAATCCCCAATCGGATCGGTATTGAAGAACGTCCTGAGATAGTTGATAGAAGAGATCGCATAGGTGACTGGGAAGCAGACACGATTATTGGCAAAGGCAGGAAAGGAGCCATGGTTACGCTGGTGGATCGGAAGAGCCGATTTCTTCGCATTGGTTTGGTTGCCAGGCGTACCAAAGATGCTGTTGCTGACACAATTATCTCCCTCTTGGCGGGTCTGCCTGTGCATACGATTACCTGTGATAATGGGAAAGAGTTTGCTGATCATGAGAAGATTGCCTTGGCTTTGGATGCAGAAGTTTACTTTGCGCACCCTTACTCTTCCTGGGAGAGAGGTACCAATGAAAACACAAATGGCCTTATCCGCCAGTATTTCCCAAAAGACATGTACTTTGGCAATCTGTCGACAGCTGACATCATGTTTATCGAAAATCGCTTGAATTCACGACCCAGAAAGTGCCTCTCTTTTGCTCAACCTATGGTAATCTTAAATAATCACTGTTGCACTTGATACTTGAATCTAGGTTTATAAAAAACATACTGTTCCTTGATTTATGAGAACTCGATTAATTAAATTGAAGATATAAAGCACTAATCGCCTATAATTTAGAAGATTCGGCAAACAGCATAAACCACTGTTGGTCAGAAACCGGATATAAAACTCGCATTAACCGCAGGAAAATTAACAACGGAGGTATTAACAATTATGGATGTGATGCTGAAAAAGATCTATCAGGGAGTTTTGGATGGCGATTTAGACATAGTTGTAACTGGCGTACAGACTGCGCTGGATGAAAAGGTGACTGCAGAGATGATTCTTAAGCAAAGCATGATGGGAGCCATGGCTGAGGTTGGCCAACTTTTTGAGGATGGGGAATATTTTGTACCAGAACTTCTGGTTGCCGCGCGTGCGATGCAGGGTGGTTTGCAGATACTGAAACCATTTTTAGCAGCGGAAGCTGTGGAACCGATTGGGAAAGTTGTTACTGGAACCGTGAAAGGCGACCTGCATGATATTGGTAAGAATCTGGTTGGAATAATGATGGAAGGGGTGGGTTTTGAGATTATTGACATGGGCACGGATGTCTCCCCTGAAAAATTTGTGGAAGCGGTGAAAGAATCTGGCGCACAGGTGGTGGCATTGTCAGCATTGTTGACGACAACCATGGCGAATATGCCTAATACGATCAAGGCGTTTGAAGAATCTGGATTACGGAATATGGTTAAGATCATGGTTGGCGGCGCGCCCGTCACAGAAGAATACGCAAAGAAAATCGGCGCGGATGGGTATGCACCGGATGCCAGCCAGGCAGCAAAAGTTGCCTTGACCTTAGTTTCCTGATCTAAACTATTTCACATCAATAACCCTGCCGCCGGTTATGTGCGGAAGGTCATTGCTTTTTAGGCAGAAGACAGCGTTGGGTGTGCCGGCGGCGGCCCAAACCTCATCATAACCCATCAGATCTCGGTCGATAAAAACTTCCATTGGAAACGCATGGGCTACTGGTGGTACACCACCAATTGCATATCCAGATTTTTCGCGAACAAAATGTGCGTCTGCTTTTTGAAGTTGAAAGTCAAATTCTGTATTCACTTTATTGACATCCAGTTGATTTTTTCCGCTGACCAGGAATAGCAGGGGCTGGTCACCTGTTCTGAAGATGAGCGATTTTACAATTTGCCCAACCGCACAACTTACAGCATCCGCAGCTTGTTGAGCAGTACGTGTGCTTTTGGATAGTTCCTGAACTTCCAGTTTGAGGTTGAAGTTATTGAGGTAGTTCTGAACTTTTCGGCAGCTTGTTGATAGGGCCAAGGTGTTATTCTTCCTGATTATTGTGAATTCTTAGTATAGTTTAAAAAAATAAAAAAAACCGCTAGAAACAGCTGTGAAAAAAGCGGGGAGGGAGGGATTCGAACCCTCGGTCGAGTTTTACCCCGACAACCGCTTAGCAGGCGGTCCCAATCAGCCACTCTGGCACCTCCCCATTTGACACCAGGCAGTAAGGCGGAGGGAGAGGGATTCGAACCCACGATGAAGCTTTCGCCCCATACCTGTTTTCAAGACAGGCGCCTTAAGCCACTCGGCCATCCCTCCAGTACTCCTGGATAGGCGGATAGATTTTAACATATTTTACCCTGCCTGTTCCTTGTTTCTACTAAGAAAGATATTATTATTGAGAACGCTTGCAGGAACAAGAAGATTACATCGTTCTGCTTGCGGTGTTATCTGTCGCGTATCAATCTTTGTCAACCAAGCCCAGATAGTAACGGAAACTGAATTCGCCTATTTTCACCAGATCACCGTTCTTCAAGACGGTACCGGCGCCGGAGATCGGGGTATAGTTGATCCATGTGCCGCTGTCTGAGTGCAGGTCGGCGATAGTCACGTTGCCGGACGGGTTCTTTTTTACGCGCGCGTGGCGGGGGCTGACGGATGGATGCGCGAAGAGGATGGAAACCTGCTCCGGGTCGCTGCCGATGATTTGTTCAGCTTCGGTGATCTCCAACTTACCCTTAATAGCAGTGGTTTCACCCCCGACATGCTTGAAATAAGGGGTTGGTGCCAATTCATCCGGTGTGCTGTAAATGGGTGTCCGATAACTAGAACCGGCGTTTTCAATTTCTGTGCTGGCAAGACCCGGAACGGATTGAATGAGCGGGTCAACGGTGGGCTCTGTTTCCGATTCCTGCGCGGGCATTAGCGCGCGACTTTGGTTTCTGCGGCGCAAGAGCACGCCCGCGAATACTGTACCTCCTAATCCGAGAATTGCGAATAAGATCCAACCACCGCGGTTGAAGAATTCGAGAAAAGCGGTCAGCCAGGCAGGGTAGAGAGATTCTACAATCACCATCACTGATTGCGGAGGGCTGAGGCTGCGGAAACCGAGGATATCTTCCACTTCTACTGAAACCAGATGTTCTCCGCTGAAAGTGTAATCTTCCAGCGGCCAACCGAAGAAATTGAATGGTTCAGCGGAGTTTTCTGCTATCAAATGCCCATCCACATATAAACGTGTTGCTTTAAGCTGGCGTGAATATCCATCCGGGAAAACAACTTCTGCCTGCAAAGTAGTGACCACAGGCTGCAGTTCACGTCTGTTTCCAGTACCAGAGAACTGGCGGGTGATCTTATTCGGCAGGTCGATGAACACAGCGGAAGGCAGATTGAGATCGATTGAAAAGGGAATTTCAGGTGAAGCGGTTTCCTGGCTGCCATATATGGCGCGAACGCGGACGGTGTGGGCGCCGCTCTGGTTGATGGTTGAGGTGTAGCGGATGCGGTACACGCTGCGCAGCACATCGAGATAATCTTCAGCGTTTGGCGCTGCCTTTTCTTCTGTGTAAAAGAGGAATTTTCCGCCGGTAGATATTGCTAGCTGGTTCAGGGCGGTTGCGGCAGGAGAATTTGAGGCAGTTTCAGGCGCCATCAGCCATACGTTCACCGGTACATGCGCTTCGACCGCACGCGCTTCTAGCGAACTGATTGCGGGCAGGTCCTTATCCAGAGGAAGGGGAGTGATATACAGGATGGACTGCTTGCTTTTTGCGATCAGGTTGGGTTTAGCGGCGATATCGAACGCTAGATTCAAGCTGGTCATGTTTGGTTCAAAATTAAACAGGTTGGGTTTGTAATTCTGAAGTTGGAAAGTGAACGCATCCTTTTCTTGCAGTTTTTCCACCAGGATACCTTCGTTGCTGGTCAAACTGTACTGGTTGGTGCCGCCGCTTTGCAGATCATTTAGCCAGGAAGCCAGATCAAACACGACTGTCTCATAGCGGGTGGGAATAGATGCATTGGCGCGGTTGCTGAGTGTTGCGCCCAAATTGAAAGCGATGATCGTATGTAATCCCGGCTCAAGGAGCTGGGTCTCGTTGACCGGCATCTCAATGCGGTCTTCCAGCACGGTGAAGGAGTTCAGGTCCAAACCATGGATGAATTTTCCCTGTGTGTCATAGGCGTCTACGAACAGGGTCACTTTTGGGAACTCGTCGATCTCCGGCGGATAGACAACGATACTGAAACCTACCTGCGCAAGGGCGGGCAGGGAAAAGGATAGGAAACCAAGGATGAAAAGGGCACAAGCAGCTGCTCGCTTTGCCCATATAGGGTAGGTTGACATTGCTTTTATTGTACTTGGGTTTCGATTAATAAAAAACGATGATATTGTGAAGTTATTCCCAGGTGTATCGCAAGCATCTACAAATGCGCGACGGTAAAATATTTACGGGAAAACACCCTGATCATTAAGTCCCTCAATACAGAGATCGAACCCAGGGTGGTACTCCAGGCAGGTGGTGAAATCCTCGATCCCACCCTGCTTATCTCCCACAGCGATTTTTGAAATGCCGCGCCAGTAGTAGCTTTCTTCTAAAGCAGGCTCATCATCGCGCACCATTTCAATTGAGTTGGCGGTGGCTTTCTCGATCACGTCTGTGTAGCGTCCGGTGTAGTAGTAGGCGAAGTACGGGCCCGTTTGGTACCACAAGATGCGGTAGGGGCGCACAGTGATATCCTCAGGCAGTGCGTCGTACAGCGCGAATGCCTGGTCATAGGAATCCGCGGCACCTTTATAATCACGCAGACTGACGAGATTGGTGCCGTAATTGAAAAAGGCAAAGAAGCGGTCGACACCTTCCAACTTGTAGATCTCATCCTGCGCTTTCTTAAGCGCGTTCTTGTGGTTTTGGGTCACATCTGCGTTATTTCCCAACAGATTAAGGACATCATTTTTCCGCTGTTCTGGATAGACGACCAAGTAGGTGTAATTAAAGGAGCGCCATTCCCCGACTAGAGTATCATACGATTGCTGGTAATCAGCTTTAATGTATGAGTCCTGCGCGATGAAGAATCTCTCGCGGTCGTTGTAGCCGTTTAATACTTGATAATGTCCCATCCAGGTCATGTGGAAATGGATGTCGCGGAACTGGGGACCTTTTTCGATCATGACTGGAAAACCCGCTGCGATCAGGCGTTTGAGCGTATCCATATCGCCGCCTACACGCACAAGCGCGCCCAACCCGGGCTGCTGGTCGGCATACGCTGCCATTTCATAGGGCATGACGTTCTTATCTAATTTGTAAGGTTTCAATGCCAGTGCGGCATCATCATGTGTCCCTTTCCATCCCCATATTGAAAGCAGCGTGGCGATATTCGCCGGTCCGCAGTAATTCCAGCGGTTATGCTGCGAGAAATATTCCCCTCGTGCGATCTCGAACGTGAGTGGGATTGGAGCGAAGGTTGCAGTTGGGCGAAGCATTTCAACAGGGGCTTCGTCCGTGGGTGTCTCATTCTCCACGAGTGGGCCGGGAAGCAGATCTGGGACAGGCGTACCATCTGTCTCCGCTGAGAAAGCGATCTCTTCTGGCGGATGCACCCACACCCGCACGCGGATGATCCACGAATTTAGATGCCAACCGACTTTCTCCTGGAAAGTGGGGTTGAGGATCAGTGCGTAGAAGATGATAGTCAGCACAGAAAGGATCGCTAATACGATCAAAACGCGTTTCTGCATGCAGCGATTATATCATTCCAATAAAAAACAGGATAAATATTATCCAAATTACATCTTCACGGCTGTGATCACAAGATTTCCGTTTTTCATCCGGTCAAAAGCGCCGCTTCCCATTTGCCCAAAACAGGAAATCTGGTGAAAACCTGCTTTCTCAAGCAGGGGTAGGAGTATCTCTTGTTTTAGAGGAAACAATCTTGTTGTGGATATATTCTGTTTCCAAGGATCATTACTGTCTCGAAAGAGGCGGATGATATTGAAGGTGATCAACCCGTCGGGGTCGAAATCGTAAAAACGCAGGAACAGCCATTCACGAGTACCTTCTTTATATGATTGTGTTCCGAGCCAGCGATTCTTTTCTGCCATGACCGCGTCAAAGTTTCGGTTTTGGAGCAGGAGGTACCCGCTTGGGTGCAGACACTTTGCCATATCTGTTAATGTGCCTAAGATTGCTTCCTGCGAGAGCAGATGCGGCAGGGAATTTCCCAGGCAGATGATCGTGTCGAAGGGGCGGGAGGATGAGCTGCCAAATGCCTCTGTCAGCGTGCCGAACCCGGCCGTTTTGAAATCTACATCCAATTGGGCTGTACACGCGTTCTCTTTTGCTGCTCGGATCATCTCTTTTCTGATATCTGCGCTGGATACTCGATTACCCGCTTCAGCAAGGGCGATTGCGTGCATACCTGTCCCGCAGGCGGCATCCAGTACGCGAGCAGGTCGGCCATTCTCTGGGACAGCTGACTGCAATTTTTCCAGAAGAAAAGGCATCTCGGCTGACAGGCGCTCTTCCCAGTTCACGAAGCGGTCGTAATCACCGCTGAAATCGTCATACGCTTCTTTTTTCATACTTTCATTTTAACTGGAAAATTCCGATATTTTAAGACGGCTGATTTGGTGCTTATCATAGTGCATCTCACAGTGAACAGAATATATCCTGTTCCACAGCGTGTCACAGCATCTATTATTTTCCAAAGTGGATAAAGATCCGAGAGAGGGATTTGCGTAGTCCTGATGCTTCACAGGAAACCCACGACCAAGGGCTTATGAGTCCCCTGCTCTACTTTACGTAGTTTTACCCTTGCCAAGTGCTTTTAACGATAACAATTATTTGATAGTCCTATGTACATTATAAAGCAATTTCTATTTTCCAAGATTTTCTTATCAATCAATTATTCTGTAAATAATTTTTAGATTTAATTCGTGTTGTAGGTCAACCTCATTCATTCCACTTCCCCTGTGAAACACTGGCTATTTCTTGGGATACTACGGATAGAGTACCTGACTTCGAATCAGAAAATGCGGGTTCGTTTCCTGCCGAGGGCGTTTTCCGACACTATATAAGCAAAAGAAACTGACTCTTAATCAGGAAGTTGTATTTTCATACTTTAGGTAACTTATATCCTCGCTCATATACCTTTAGACAGGCGTTAACCACCTCGGGGTCTAACAGTGCACCCTTATCCTTCTTGATTTGATCCAGCGCTTTATCAATGCCTAAAGCTGGACGGTAGGGACGGTGAGAGGACATGGCCTCTACGATATCTGCCACAGTCAAGATTCTGGCTTCGATTATGATTTCATCACCCTTGAGACTCTGCGGATAACCGGAGCCATCCATTTTCTCATGGTGCTGCAGAACCATTTGAGCAATCGGCCAGGGGAACTCAATCCGGTTTATGGGATTATCCTTATATTTATCCAATCTTATAAAACGAATTTCAAGCAAGAACAACCTGTTTTCCTGGGAGCCTTGACTTAATTATTAGTAGAAAGAGACTGGCTGGATGATTAAGCCTGGGGCAAAATGGATATTAAAAAATACTCTTAATAAAGGAGCGATTTTATACGAACCACCTTGAAAGACGCTTTTTTAGATGCTCATGTCGAAATTGTAGACTGCGTTTTGACACCGCTTGCCGTTGCCTGGTAGAGTAATAACACTGAATCAATAGCGTAGTACAGCAGCGGCTATTGTTCCCCCCGGTACTTTTTCTGGATCTACGACGTAAACTATTCCACCTTTTAAGTAGGTCTGGACAGCGGCCAAGTCTAAAAGGTGCTCATCGCCGGACAATGGTTGTTTATGAATTTCAATTTCATTTGTTGCTGGATTAAAAACACCCAATTGCTGTACTCCAGCGGCGACGAACAGTGTTTCGATCCGTCCTTGCATAGCAGCTGGGATGATCTTTTCTAAAGTATCTGCAACTTGTCCGCTTACCTGACCAGCAAGTTGCCGGTAATGGGCGACAGCCTCTTCTCGTGCCACCTGGAAGCGCGGACTAACAATGTTCCAGGCGCTTTTGTGCAATTCATCGGCGCTTAGCAAATCAGGGTTTCCCGTGATGACTATGTCTATCAAGTTCGAATAGGTGTTGGCTTCCTTGTAGATTGGAAGCAGGTATTCAACGCCCGCCAACACGAGCGGTACCCGGCCCCCTAGAAATTCTGTCAAGCCATCCGAAACCATGCGAAAGTAGCGCAGTAACTCATTCTTGTGGCTTTTATCACTGCCACCACCTTGCCCGTGGAATGTTGCTGAACTAGCCCCGGACCTCCCCCCTGTGGAACCGGAAGAATGGAGTTGCAGACTCATTTGGTGATTGGTAGATGGGATGGCTTCGGCCAGACTGCCACCAACCTGCCCAATATCAATCTGGCTGACGCTGTCGCGCGTAACCAGCAGCAATCGGACTTCGTTCTTACTCAATGCCAGGATGTAGAATTGGCCGTCGCCAGTGAAGAGGGGCAATAGCGGTTTGATGTAGAAGCGGTCCATGACGGTTACAAATTCTTCAAGGTTCAACGGGAGTCGATAACGGCGAATTCCGTTGGAAGAAAGAAAAATCACCAGTCCGTCACACTGATGTTGCCAGAAATCAAAATCCTGAAGGAGTACACTGGCTGGCTCGAGCATTTTTTGCACATCACGCCTGCCCATGCCCCGGTCCGACAGGTCTTTTTCAGCCTTGCCGAGCAGGTTTTTCAGCCGAATTGGATCCTGCTGAGCATCTTTCCCGGTACTATGGGTCGGCATATAGATTGAAACATACTGATCAACCTTTTTACACATTAGCTGTTCTAGTTCGGTTTTATTTAATATATCCATTTTTTTCTCTCTTAGATTCAAGTATCAAGTGCAACCGTGGTTTATTAAGAATACCATAGGAGATGTGAAAGACAAACATTTCCTGGGTCTTGAATTCAATCGATTTTCGGCAAACAAAATATCTGCAGCCGTTAGTTTACTAAAATCAGTGTTTTTGGGAATGTATTGGCGAATCAATCCATTCGTATTTTCGTTGGTTCCTCGTTCCCATGAAGAATAAGGGTGAGCAAAATAAATCTTAGCTCCTAAAGCATCAGCGATATCTTCGTGATCGGTAAACTCTTTCCCATTATCACAGGTGATGGTATGAACTGGGTAACCAGCCAATAGGGAGATAATCATCTCTTTTACAGCTTCTTTGGTACGCTGGCCTACCAGGCCCATGCGTAGATAACG
>CBDAFG010000051.1:0-2180 GCA_965195205.1 uncultured Pelolinea sp.
GTTGATGCACAACAAGCACGGCGAATCTTGGATCGTTTGGTTGGATATAATCTGACTCCTCTTCTATGGGAAAAGGTGCGTGGACGTCTTTCAGCTGGAAGGGTTCAATCTGTTGCGTTGCGCCTAGTTGTGGAACGAGAACGCGAAGTTGAAGCATTTATTCCGCAGGAATATTGGTCTATAGATGCTGAATTCAAACCTTTAGACAAATCTGAGTCTTTTAGTGCAAAATTATCTAAGATTGACGGAAATAACCCGGTTTTATCAAAACTTGAAGATGTTGAAAAACTCTTACCTAAATTAAAAGAAGCAAAGTACACAATTGGGGCAATTAAAAAAGGAAAAAGAACTAGAAAACCTTATGCTCCTTTTATTACAAGCACCTTACAGCAGCAGGCTTCACGGCAATTGGGTTTTACTGCTAAAAGAACAATGCGGGTTGCTCAACAATTATATGAAGGAATCGACATTGGGAATGGTGGCCAAACAGGTTTAATTACTTATATGAGGACTGATTCAACAAATGTCTCACCTGTAGCCCTTAAAGAAGTTAGAAAATATATTAAAGATGCGCATGGAAAGGAGTTTCTCCCTGGAAAGGAGAATGCCTATAAAACCAAAGTAACTAAAGCGCAAGAAGCGCATGAAGCGATTCGACCGACATCTACTATGAATTTGCCGGAAAAAATTAAATCGTTCTTAAAACCAGAACAATTTAAACTTTACCGATTGATTTGGCGTCGCTTCGTTGCCTCACAAATGCGAGCGGCAATTTATACAACTGTTTCGATTGTCGTAAATAGCGAGAATGCGGAAAATGATTATCAGTTTCGCGCATCTGGTTCTGAATTATTTTTCGCCGGATTTCTTGTGCTTTATGAAGAAGCAACCGATGAAGATGCGAATGAGAAAAAGAACGGGAAATTAAAACTTCCAAAAGGAATGGAAAAGGGAAGTGCGGTGGAATTATTTAAACTTTCACCCGCTCAACATTTTACTCAACCGCCACCTAGGTTTACCGAAGCTTCATTGATACAAACATTGGAAGAATTCGGGATTGGCAGACCTTCGACATATGCACCAACAATTTCGACGATCCAAGCTCGTGGGTATGTAGAACGAGAAAACAAGCGACTAATTCCAACCGAAACGGGTTTCTTAGTAAACGACCTTTTGATTGAATATTTTCCTGATATTCTTGGTGTAAATTTCACAGCCCGGATGGAAGAAGATTTAGATGAAATTGCTCACGGCAGACGGAAATGGAATGATTTAATTGCGGATTTTTACAAAGACTTTGAGCCGAAATTAATATATGCTCAGAAAGAAATGCCAGAAATAAAAACAGAACCCGAAAAGATTGGCCGGAATTGTCCAAAGTGCGGGAATGAGTTGATTGTCAAATGGGGTAGATTCGGTAAATTTATCAGTTGCAGTAATTATCCCGAGTGTAAACATACAGAACCATTTTTAGAAAAGATTGGTGTCACCTGTCCAAAAGATGGAGGTGATATTGTCCTTCGTAAAACCAGAAAAGGCCGAATTTTTTATGGATGCGAAAATTACCCAAATTGTGATTTTACGTCATGGAAGAAACCCGTAAAAGCCAGCTGCCCTGCTTGTGGTGGTATATTGGTTACAAAGAATAAAAAAGAATTCATATGTATCGCTTGTGATGAAGTATTTTCGTCAGAAAATATTGTCATTGAGGAGGCGGCATAAAACTTGCATCCTATACATTGTGTTGATCTTGTCAAATTACAGGAGAAATGGCTATGGATAAAATAAAAGATTTTTTCAAGAATCCGATCAGTTATGGTTTAGTCGGATTAATCGTAGGGATGGTAATAGGCCTTGTTGCACTGGGTTGGGGCGTGTTGCCAGTGAAATGGGTTGATGCTGCTCCAACCGATCTCCAGATTGATTATCAAAGAGACTACCTTTGTATGACGATTGATTCTTATATACGAAATCAGGATGATCAGCTTATGCAGCTTCGTTGGGATGGGTTGGGTGAAAACACCGATGAATTATTAAATACACTAACACCAGCGGTTTGTCGATTTACTTCTGCTGCCGAAATTGATGCTTTTAAAGAGATCGTAGGCTTTCAAATTGACATTCCTGAAGTTATTGCAGAAGAATTTGTTGAAGAAGAAACTGAATTTGGTTACTTGGAT
>CBDAFG010000052.1:0-27001 GCA_965195205.1 uncultured Pelolinea sp.
AGTATAGCGTGCGGATTTCAAAATCTCCATCCCCTAAGCGATCATAGCCCAGCGCATAACGCACCTGCAGGTTATAGCAATAGTTCTCGTATAACTCCTGGTCGCTCCAGCCACAGCCTGCTTTCAGAGCCTCCAGCCCGACCAGGACATTCACCGGTACATTCGGCCGTGATGGGATATCGGAATACAAGACAGCAAAGGCTTCCTCTTTGATTCGGCAGAAGAATTGGTTGTAAAATGTGCCTGCCCAGGAGCTCTCCAGTCGTTTGCGCTGCTTTTCTGGCAATTCGCTTGCTGCACTGATTATGGCTGGTTGTAAGTGTTTGTTGTTTTTCTTGAACATAAGATAATTATATTAAAGTTTTGCCGTTTTGTGGTATCTTTTTGCAGTGAAGTCTACTGTTTAATTTTTAAAAGAAATTCTCCAATTTGCATCCTAAATCCAAAATAGCTAAATGGTAATGAAATTAATGTAATAGACCAGACAATCAAATGTAACAAACCTATGGGTTGATTGAAAAGAATGCCTAAAGAAATTGAAAGCAAAAGGGGAAAAGACCCCACTAGAATATTTTTCAAAATATTTCGAAACAAGGATTGTTTTTTCTCAGTTTCCACGAATTCATTTAGTAAATCATCAAGATTTAGAATATCACCAACTCTTTTTTTACATAAGAACTTTTCGAATCTATCAACGATATCAGGAGATAGATCTCCAAATTTCTTTAATATTTTATTTTGTGTTCTTTTTGAAATGTCGAATTCAAAAAAAGAGTTCTGCAAACTTTGAATCCTCTTGTCTATCCACCAACAAGATGGGCTACCATCGTCATTCATATACCTACTTTGTAATTCTTTTTCCCCATAAATTCTAATAGTTGGACCGGATAACCTTATCACAGAAGCACTCAAAAATGAGGGGACAAACAATATGATGAATTTAATGAAAGAAATCAAAACGCGGTCCGGTTTTGGGAAGGTTGAAAAATCTATTGAAAAAGCCGCTAGTAAAGTGGACAGAAAATACATTGGCAAAACGATCAAGAAAAATTTTTATAAATAAAAGTCTAGGATGCATTGAGGAGAAGAAATGACAGATTCGATAAAAATCACCATCCCGTCTGAAGGATTTGCGGCTTTGGGGAAAGTAGTAGGTACCGATCTCAGTATTCTTTCACCCTTCCGGGTAAAAACCACTAATAACGATACAAAACCTCCTAAAGAAGTAATGCGGGGTAATAAGGTAAAAAAGGACCTGCTCCCTCTCTTCCAAACCCTGGCCAATACACAATCTATGGGTTCCTGCGCATACCTTGGTACCCAAGCACTGGTGAATATCTCTTTCTACTATCCACTTAATGGAACTGATTCAACGCCACCCGTGTCCCTCTCGATGGCAGATGAAGGAATCCGTATGGAATCACCACCTGATGTGGAAAATGTTTGGATCTTAAATACTAATATACCACTTGAATTCAGCTGTAAGAAATTTTCGCGATCGTAAAAAAAAGTGAAGCAGATGAGAGCTTGGTGCGTCACAGGAAACCCACGACCAAGGGCTTATGAGTCCTATGCTTTAGGATTATATAACATTACCACCACTTTCAATTTTTCCTCTTCTTCAATAAATTGGATTCCATTAATACTATAATCAACATATTATCTATCATCAACACCAGAGGAGAAGGATGAGAAAAAAATCAACCGAATTGATTTCATCAAACAAATCATATTAATTATTTCAGCCTCATTTCTCGCTGCATGTAAGCGAGTTATAAAACCAATGCCCACACCAACCAGCAAACCTAAATCCACAAACACACCCGCGCCAGAAGCAACGCCGACCTATACACCCACACCTGAACTGCCGGACTTCTGTAAAATTGGAGATGGCATTTTTGAAACCTATCTGTTCGGCGTTGGCGCAACACGCGTGAAGGAACTTGAACCCGGTGCTTATCAGATCGTTATTGACAAGAATATCAATGCCGGTGCCACATTTGCTGAGATATTTTATACGATGATCTCACAATTGGATAGCACTTTGAACTACCAGATTATCTGGCTAAAAGATGGTGGCCTACCAATTGAGACATTTAACGCGGAATTCAATCCCAACGATGGTGCTCTAACCGCAAAAATCACTAATCTGCGTGAAGACGACAGTGGATCTCTCATCACGGCTGTGGAATTTGATTCGGTTTCTGCTATAAATTGCGATACACATCCGGATTTTTTGGGGAAAATTATAAGCTTTAGAGGGCAGAAGTATCTATTGATTGGTAACCCCATACAATTTAAGCCTGTGCTGGTTAAGTCCCTCACCCCGAATTCGAGTGGGGGAACTGGTAGCGGAAGCGGGTCGACAGGTGGAGGAACTCCCGGTGGAGGAACTCCCGTCCAATGAACTCCTTGATTATGAATAAGCGGATCACTCTCATCAATACCACACGCTGTAACTTCCACTGCAGACACTGCATCAGGGAATACCCCAATTCCCATATGGACATTCCCATTGATCTTGTACGAGATCTTCTGCCCCAGGCAAAGGCATTAGGTTACAAGCATGTTGCGATTACCGGTGGAGAGCCATCCCATCATCCAAACTTCCAGGAGTTAGTTGATGTTATCTGTCAAAGCGGTTTTTGCTGGTCGGTGGTGACAAACGGATTTGATCCAGCGCCTTACCTTGAAACATTAGAGCAGCACCGGGAATCCTGCAACTTCATGGCTATTAGCTTTGATGGCGCAATACCCACTACGCATGATGAAATTCGACAATCTGGGTCTTTTGAAAAGGCATGGGAGGCGGTTAGTGCATTTCAGGAGGAAGGCGTAGTCATCCACACCTGCTTTACCGTGAACGCCAGGAACCAAACTGAAGTCGCAGCATTCATCGATTTAGCTGAAGTTAAGGGAGTGGATAAAGTTTTAATTGCCAGTGTAACCCCTACAAAATACAATCGCGACCTGGTTCTTTCCAGAAAGGAGAAGACGCGTGTGTACGCATCCCTACAGAATATCATTTCCGAGAGAAAGATTAGCATTCACTATACAACCTCCATGTATGGGTTTCCAGATACTGATCTGTTCTGTTCAAATTTAAATGACCCAGAACCAGCGATCAATCCTTATGGTGAATACATACAATGCTGCGACAATCAGGGACAAGGCGCGGTGTTAGGTAATCTGCGAGAAAAGCCTTTTTCTGATCTTTTCATCAAGCAAATACAAACGGCTGTTCAATTGAAAGATATTAGGAAGAAATTGATTGAAAATAAAGAATATTTTCCCGGCTTCAACTCCTGTAACTTCTGCAATGTTATTCTACAAGACAAAATTAGACACGTACAATCACTGGACAAAGTATCCGAATAATGCGGAAGAAAATCAATCGAAAAGATTTCCTGAAGTCTACCCTAACTGCTATAAGCGCTTTCGTGCTTTCAGGTTGTAAAGCTGTGCGGTGGTCGCCTCAATTGATGACCGATCCGCCGTGTGCCGTAGGTCGGATACTGACCTGTAATTGCTTCTATCGCCAGTTCCACATCAGTCTCATTTGCTTGCACTGTCTGGTAGTAATAACTGCTGGATGACAGCCCCAGCACTCCACATAGGCCAGTTACCGGATAGCCATGTTCCTGATTGAGTGTACTCACCATCTGCCGTTTCGAGTCCAAGAACCACGATACTTTTTTTGACATTTCCAGCTCTGTGGCCAGCCGTCCAACCATGCGTTCTAGTTCTGCAATCCGCTGATCACGGTCGTCCTGTCCAGCGCCTTGCTCGAATAATCCTGGTGAGCGTTCAATGAATTCTTGCTTCCAACGTGATAGCACCGAATCTTTAATCCCATATTCCCGGCTGGCCTGGGCTGCACTTTTTTGCTCGGTTAGCATGTCTAACACAACCTGGGTTTTGAATTCTGCTGTAAACGTACGTCGTTTTGCCATTTTGGACCTCTTTCCTTAGTCTAATTCCGACTTAGTCTAGTGTCCAGCTTTTGGGGTCCATTACACTTACCGATCTAACACCCCCTCTTTTGTTACTGTATAATGGATAACAGCCAAAGTGGCGAGATATCAGCAATCTTCCAGAAAATATTTCCCATCCTTACAAAAATCTGAAATTAAAATAATTACAAACAATATATTTACAAAATACTTGGAGAGAAGATGAAATGTAAAAATTGCGGCCATGAAAACAGGCAGGGGGTAAAATTCTGTGATAAGTGTGGTTCTAATCTAATTAGGAGCGTTTGTCCTGATTGTGGGCATAAGAATCGTGCCGGAGCACAATTCTGTGAAGAATGTGGGGGAAAAATTAAAGGAGGGGCAGGGCAAAGTTCATCACCAAAGGAAACGAGCATAAAACCCGGTTTATCATTGGCGGCAAAGATAGCGATTGGAGCGGCTATTTTTATTTTATTAATTGGCGGCGGCTTATTCCTATTGGATAGATCAACAAATTTCTCTTTATCTAATTTTATACCAGGGGCAGGATCCTCCTCGGTGGAGGAGTCAAATATTACCAAGGTGGTTTACACGACAAACCCGGCTACTATCATAGAGGAAAACACCTCAATTGCAATGGCTTTTAAATGGTTTGCAAATACCAAAGAGCAAGTCCAGTCTTTCATCGATAACACTACACAAGAAGTGATGGTCAACGGTAACCCGGTGATTGCTAAAGTTACTTATAGTGTCATTACTCACGATGAAATCAAAGGAGGCTTTACGACACAATCCACAGTAGATATCGGCAACCTCCCGGTTGGCACCAACGAGGTGAAAACTACAGTTAGCTGGACGCAGCAAATCACGAATGGTACAGATTGGTTTGGACCGGGAACTGATCATGAGAAGGTGGTAAAAGAAGCCAAAATTGTTGTCAACTCACTGTCCCAACCGCATAACACAGGGGGAGATAATTCTCAGACTAACCAGGCAAACGTTACCGACCACTGCCCAGCCGAGACAGACATCAATGCTGGAGAGCTAACTTGGGATGGTGATTACCCTTTAGTCATTATTAGCAATAAACTTGGTTGGGAGCCCTATAAGGAGATGCCTGGAAATCCCCCCATCTTCTCTTCAGGAGGCAATATGTGGGCAAAACCAATTTGTGAAGTTGACCCAGAAGACAATACGCTAATGGCTTGCAGCGGAGTTTTCGACAATCCAGCACCAAGTAAAGATGAAATTGGATTGTATTTGCCATATCCCTGGAGCGCACATCCAGATAAGTATTGTGTTTTCGAGGAGTTAAATCTCAAAATTTCCGAAACAGTTGAGTGTCCACCCGAGGAAGAAATCGAAGCTGGGGAGGTATATTGGCAGGAAGGCCTGGCTAAGATCAATATGGTTAATCCGCATGGCTGGGAACCGTATGCCGAAATGCCAGAAAATCCACCTTGTTTTACTGTTAATGATGAGATGTATACTGATTTGGGATGCGAGGTGGACAGTGATGATAATACGATAATGGTATGCAGCGGACCTGGCACAATAAAAACAGGTGGTATGGCGATGCTGCTAACTTACCCCTGGGAGGGTGATTATTGTGTTGTCGTATTTGAGGAGGTTGAAATTAAAAATATCTGCCCAGTTGGCACATTCTATTGTGTATATACCAGTCAGTGCTGCTCGGGCAGTCAACAATGTACCGCAAACGGCTGTACGACTGAATCTGATAATTACGGTGATCATGATTAATTCCCGCATCCGTTAAACATAAAATTACTAACCCCCTTTTCTTCTGAAAAGGGGGTTCTTGAATTCAACTAGCAAGTGCAACTTTGGAAGTGTTAGAGAGGTAAGCTGCAGTAAGATAAGCGCCTCTCCAACGACTAAATCAAAGGAGCACTCATGCGAACGTACACACAGCTTACCCATATACAAAGATACCAGATATATGCCTTATTGAAAATAGGCCATTCAAATACCGAAATAGCTCAAACCATCGGGGTGCACAAGTCAACCATAGGCAGAAAACTTGCGCGCAACAAGGGAAAGAGAGGTAATCGACCAATTTTCTGCCGGGGGTATTAATTGACCATTATTTATGCGTGGTTTACAATCAAGAGTGAGAAGAAGTACCAAAAACGAAATGGATAAAGAAGCACTGAAACCGCAAACTGAGACAGAAATGATCGGCGAGTTCTCTGATGACGCTCATATTGAGAACAAACCGATTGACGAATTCTTAATAGAGAATATCGAGCATATCCTACAGGCATTGACAGAGCTGCAGGATATGGATGCGTTTGAAGTGTTCATTAATGTCCCTGGCAGAATGGATATTGAGAAATTGTTCCAAGTGGGGCATTTAAAAGATATCTGGTCTGAGGATGCATATTCAGGCAGCAATAGTTTATTGAGAAGGTATTTATTAAAGGGGGAAGTACGCGTGATCAACCTCCCTAATCGCCGGATGGAATCTCTATCTCATTATTTGAAAGAAAAAGCTTTTGGGCAGGTGCTTTGCCTTCCTATTACCCTGCGAAACAAACCAATTGGCATGATCTGTACGGCACATACACGAAAAAAATTTCTCAGTGATCAGGAGCTGGTTTTCATCCGATCGATCGCTGATTGGATTGCCGGCTTATTGGATTATGAACAGCATAATCAACGTATACGAGCGGAAGTTATTACAGAAGAACGCGAGCGGATTGGGATGGATCTACATGATGGAATTATCCAATCTCTTTATGGGATTGGTTTATCTTTGGAACATGCTCGTGTGGACTTAGATACTGGAAAAAGCAACGGCGTAGCAGAGATTGAGAAATCAATGGAGGCATTAGAGGGAGCGATTGCGGATATCCGCGCATATATTCTTGGTCTGCGCCCCCGCCAGCTGCGGCACAGCAACTTGCTTGAAGGGATGCAGAGCCTGATCAGAGAGTTTCGCGCAAACACAATGGTAAGTGTGGACCTGATTGGATCACCGCAGGATGTGGATGGCTTGGCGCGGCCCCAGATGGAAGCGCTGTATCATATTTTTCAGGAATCATTGTCAAACACCGCAAAACATGCGCGGGCAACGAGGGTCTCTGTGCGTTTATGGCGGCAGGATGGCAGGGTGATGTTGCGTGTGAGTGACGACGGGATTGGTTTTGAAACTGAAAAACAGAACCACAGGATTGGGCATGGTTTGGTAAATATGAAAGCCCGTGCGGAAGGAGTGGGGGGAGGGATTGAAGTGGTCTCAATTCGAAAGCAGGGCACTATCCTGTTGGCATGGATGCCTTATATAAATGAAGAAGAGCTCAATGACTGACACACATTTATCTAATGATCTTCAGAAAGCCGCACTGCGTGGTGAGCCGTCATATGTATGGCGTGCTGGCCAGGAACGCAGGTTGGCAATGATCCGGCAGTATGGAGCGGGTGGTGTGCGCGGAAAATTATTGGTCAATGGCTGCGGCTTGGGTGAATATTTGGCACGGCTGGCAGATGAAGCGCAGTTGGCTGTGGGGCTGGATATTGAATTCCCCAGACTTTTAGAGGCAAAGAAAAAGAACGAGCATCTGGTGTGTGCTGCCGGGGAGCATCTCCCATTTCGCTCCGGGCAATTCACAGCGGTCCTCAGCAATGAGGTTATTGAGCATGTAGAGGATGACCGGAAGGCGATTGAAGAGATCACACGCTCTTTAAAGGAGGGCGGATTAGTGATCCTCTTTTGTCCAAATCGCGGATATCCATTTGAAACACATGGTGTGTATTGGCGCGGAAAATATCACTTTGGAAATAAACTCTTCGTGAATTATCTGCCGCGCAGCATACGGAACCGATTGGCACCGCATGTCCGCGTGTACACACGCGGAGATTTAGAAAAACTTTTTCACGGGCTCCCATTTAACGCAGAACTGAAAACGACAATCTTTGGGGCCTATGACAATATTATTAAGAAGCAGCCCCTGTTGGGAAAGATGCTGCGCGCAGTGATCCATTTTTTGGAAAAAACGCCCATCAACCGGTTGGGACTTTCGCATTTTTGGGTTGTGCGCAAACAATGAGATAAAAAGCATTCGGTAGGAAGAATTGCCTGGAGATCTGGTTTCTGCGGGGTGCTTTTCCTCCCGCGGCTTACAAATCGAGCCGAAAATCGTAGATGCCATCTTTGGCTGGATATTCACGCTCACATTGACCGCAAACAAGAATTGGCGGTGTGTCCGCCAAGGGGTAATGGCCGCAGGCTGGGCAGCGGAAGAACGTACTGCTGTTTTCCGGTTTGTTTTGGTTTACAACCTGTGAGCGCAGGAATATGCTGGGGCTGTATGCTGCCCAGGAAAGCGTAAGTTGAAGCACATGTTCAAGGGTACGCATGACAGGGAGCGGGAGCACGCGCTTAAAAAAACCTGTTCGCAGGTATGAGACGGAGATTTGTTTTTCCACGTTAAATCCGGTTTGAGCAAGCCATTCTTTCACTGTTGCTGGATGAAAGTCAAAATTAAGTTCAACGAATTCCACCGCTTCGCGGTTAAAAGGATCCCATTCCTGCTTATTAAACCAATACCGAAAAATGGACTTAATATTGCGTTTATTGGCATATTCGAGGATGAACACCGCGTCGTTGAACAGGCATTCATTGGTTTGCTTGAGCGCTAATTGTGGGTCAGATAAATGATGAAGAGTGCGGATCATTGTCGCGGCAGAAAAGACACCCGGTGCAAATGGAAGGCGGTACACGTCTGCGGCCACGTAGCGATATTTTTCATCTACTCCGAGATGTTCTTTTGCCTTCTGAAGTTGGGTGGTGGAGTAATCCAACAAGGTGATGTGTTCAAACCCTTTGTAGCGGTGTGTATTACGACCGGCACCGGCGCCTAATTCAAGAAGGTGTCCATTACCGGAAGGAAGTAAATGTTTGAGGGCAATTTCTTCGGCAGCATCTTCATAGGCACGATTGCCGTGTTCCCAGAAACTTTCCTGGTAATCAGACCCCTCATAGTTGCAGACTGGTGGTGTTTTCATGGTGGTATTTTACTCGCATTATCCTGTGAGTTTCAATTGATGAGATAAATACGGGTGAAAACTGGATAAAAAGATATAATCAGATTTCATTATGTCACTACTTACAACAGTCAATTTAGCCAAAGCATACGGGCCGGATGATATTTTCAGTGGAATCGCGGTCAGCATTCCCAAGCGAGCGCGAATCGGTATGGTTGGTTCCAATGGGGTAGGTAAAACAACTCTGCTGCGCATTCTGATTGGCGAGGAATCGCCTTCGGAGGGGAGTGTGCAGAAAGCAAAGCAGTTAAAGATTGGCTATTTGCCGCAGGAATCTGTGCTTGATTCTCCGCAAACTTTGTGGGAAGAATGCCGTACTGCGCTGAGTCACCTGGAAAAGATGCAGCAAAAGCTTGAGAAAATGGAAACGGCTATGGCGGATGGCGCTGCTGATGTGGATTTGCTTGAACGATACAGTAACCTGCAGGACACGTTTGAGCGTAAGGGGGGATATACCTACGAGAATATGATCGAACGGACACTGGCCGGATTGGGTTTTGATAAAAGCGATTATCAGAAGCCATTGAACATCCTGTCTGGCGGGCAGCGCACACGGGCTGTGCTGGTTAAATTGCTGCTATCTGACCCCGACCTGCTGCTGTTGGATGAACCAACCAATCATCTGGATATTCAGGCAATGGAATGGCTGGAAGGGTATCTACGGGCATGGAGGGGGGCAGTCGTATCGGTGTCGCATGACCGCTATTTCCTTGATCAAACAGTGAACATTGTTTGGGAAATGACGCCCGCAATGGAGATCTACCACGGTAATTACAGCGCATATCTGACACAGCGTGAAGCCCGCTATGAACGCCAAATAAAGGAATTTAAAAAACAACGGACTTTTATTGAAAAGGAAGAGGATTATATTCGGCGCAATATCGCGGGTCAAAATACACGCCAGGCGCAGGGCAGGCGCACACGTTTGGAGAGGTTGTTGAAAGAAGCGAAACTGGCACCACCGCGGAACGCCAAGCGCATTCATCTGCAAATTCAGGCCGGAGAACGCTCGGGCGATCTGGTGGTGCGTACGTATGGGGTGCAGGTTGGATATATGGATGATGAAAAAGTGTTGATCAATGTCCCTGATATTGTGCTGATGCGCCGGGAATGCGCTGCGCTGATGGGCCCAAATGGAGCCGGAAAGACCACTTTCCTAAAGACCCTGCTGGGTCAAATCTCGCCGTTGGCGGGGGAAGTGGAATTGGGCGGGAGTGTGCGCGTAGGGTATTTTGCGCAAGCGCACGAGGGGCTGCATGATGAATGGACTTTAGTAGAAGAAATTCAGTCTGCTGTGCCGAAGATGCTGGAAGCAGAGGTCCGGTCTTACCTGGCAAAATTCCTATTTAGCGGGGATGATGTGTTCAAACAAGTGGGTGTGCTGTCAGGTGGGGAACGAGGGCGGTTAGCTATGGCGTGTTTGGCACTGCAGGGTGCGAACCTGCTCTTATTGGATGAACCGACCAATCATCTTGACCTGCCCTCGCAGGAGATCCTTCAGCGCGTATTAGCTGAATTTGGCGGGACGATCCTGCTTGTCACGCATGACCGTTTCCTGGTGGATGAGATAGCTACCCAGGTTTGGGAAGTACTGCCGGATGAAAAGGATATGGTCGTTTTCAAAGGCAATTACAGTGCGATGAGGGCGGAGCAGGCGGAGAAAAAAGCTGCAGTAGACGCAAAAAACGGGGTTAAAAAGAAAACTCATGCAGGCAAGCGTGGAAAAAAGAAGAGCAAGCGCATCAACCAAAAACGGCTGCGGGAGTTGGAAGCGGCAATTAATAATTTAGAAGATAGACTGGCTGAAGCGGGGAAAAAGCTGGAAAAGCCGATCAAGGCTTCTGAATCGATCGCTGAGCTGGGTGAGATGTACGTGTCTCTGCAGACGGAACTGGATGAAAAGTGGAAAGAATGGAATGCTTTGTTTAAGGATTAGTCCATGAGAGAATTGAAAAAAACTGTGCGTTAGGAACGCACCCTGCAAATTACGTGCCCCAATCTCGCAAATATAGAAAATCATAACCGACGGTGCGGTTGCTGACCTTGGCGATGGGCGGCATGATGCGCTTGAAATGGGAGTGTTGGATGCGTTTGACAACGGTTTGGACAAGCTTTTTTTCAAACCCCGCCTGGACACATTCATCCGGCGTATAACGTTCATCCACCAGCAGGTAGAGCAATTGATCGGCTTCCGCGTAAGTGAAGCCAAATTCACCCTCGTCAGTCTGCCCTGCCCACAGGTCCGCAGTGGGGGATTTATCTATGATTACATCTGGCACACCGAGAGCCCGTGAGAGCTGGCGAACCTGGGCTTTATAAAGATCGCCGATCGGATTGAAAGCGCAGGCGGAATCTCCATACACTGTGGAATATCCCAGCAAGATTTCGGTCTTATTGCTGGTTCCCACAACCAGACCATTGAAAGCGGCTGAGCGATCGTACAGAACGATCATGCGGCTGCGAGCCATGATGTTACCCTGGCGGACTTTTGACATATCATGAAACTGATCAATGAGCCCGTCAGCTATACTGCTGATGGGGATGGTCATAGACTGCACGCCAGTTTTGTCTATCACCAGTTGGGCATGATCCAAAGATGCCTGGCTGGAAGTCTTGTAGGGCATGCGTACTGCAAGCACGTTCTCCCCGCCGAGAGCGCGGGCGGTGAGAAAGCAAGACAGTGCGGAATCAATACCTCCAGAAACACCAATGACTGCTTTGGAAAATCCGGCCCGTGTGGTTTCGCTGTGAATGAAGCCGCTGATGATCTTAGCTGCAAGATCTGTATTTATATCTAGATTTTTCATTTTATTCTCCTGTTTACCTTCCAGATGCGCTGCCATTGCGGCTGAGTATGCGGTTGAGTTCTCGCTGTGTAAGCGCTGTGCGTTCATCCCGCAGCAGCGGGAGCCGTGAACGACTGCGGTGAAGCTGGTTAAGGTCTATTTCGCAGAATGTGAGCGCTTCCTGATCATAAGGCGCTTTGGCTAGAAGGTCCCCATCCGGGTCAAAAACTGTGGAACCGCCGGTAAAATGCAGCCCGTCCTCGTAACCGACGCGGTTGCAGTGAATAACAAAGGAAGTGAAAATACTAGCGTAGGCACGATTAATGCTTTCCACCCATTGGGCAGTGCTCAGTTGGGGAGCGCTGGTAAGACCGCGGCCGGGAGAAGCGGAAATAAAAATGAAAATATCCGCGCCATCCAACCAGAGCAGGTAGGGCGGCGAGACATGCCAGAAATCTTCGCAGACGAGAATGCCGACACGACCAAAACGGGTGTCAAATGCGGCAGTGGTGTCTCCCCAGGCGAAAAAGCGCCCTTCATCAAATAAACCGTATGTCGGCAGGTACACTTTACGGTGTACGTGGGAGACTGTGCCGCCCGAAAGATAAGCGCTGGAGATGAAGAAACGGTTGCGGAGATCCTCTTCAACAAACCCGACGACTACATCAATGTCCTGGCTGGCATCCAGAAGGCGTTTGAAAACAGGGTCTTCAGGCACCGCACGGTGGGCAACTGTAGGGGCAAGGTCCTGGAGAGCGTACCCGGTAAGCGATAATTCAGGGAAAATAATCAAATCCGCCCCATCTTTAGATGCCTTCTTGATCTGTGAAATATGTTTTTCCAGGTTGCTTTCTACCACACCTAATTTTGTGTTGATTTGCGCCAGAGCCAGTTTTAGATTCATTCGGACCGCCTTAACTATATCTGATGGAGTTAAAAGTTGATAACGAAAGCGCCGTCTTTATAGAATAATTCACCATCTATGGTGATCTCGCCGCCATTGCGCAGGTCGCAGATCATATCCCAATGGATAGCAGACTTATTCTCACCTTTCGATTCGGCATAGCTTTTTCCAAGCGCTATATGGAAACTCCCGCCGATCTTTTCATCGAAAAGGATCTTTCCGGTGAAGCGGTTGATGCCTTCGTTGGTGCCGATCGCGAATTCGCCCAGGTAGCGCGCACCTTCATCTGTATCGAGCTTCATTTGCAGATAATCTTCATTCTTTCCAGCTGTCGCTTTGACAGCTTTGCCATCTTTAAATTCCAGGCGCACATCATCCACCTCAAATCCCTGGTACAGGGTTGGGTACGTGAAATGCACATAGCCATTGGCGCTATTTTCAATTGGGGAAGTAAAGATCTCGCCGTCGGGCACATTCTGCTGGCAGGCGCAGTTGATAAAGGGACGCCCTTCGATACTGAGCGTCAGGTCTGTTCCAGGCGCTGTGATGTGGACGCTCTTCTTCCCTTTCAACCATTCGATCGCTTTATCTTGACGGGCTTCCACTTTCTTCCAGTATCTGACCGGATCATCCAGGTCTGGCATGCAGGCGGAATAGACGAAATCCTCATAATCCGTAAGGGTCATATTCGCTTCCTGAGCGTAAGCATAGGTAGGGAAGAGTGACACGACCCAATTCATCTCGCCTTTTGCGGATCGGTCGAGCATGATATTGGATATTTCTCCTGCCTGTGCGTAATATTTAGACACAGTTTCCGGGCTGAATTGAGAGGCAAGCTTCGTGTTTAGTTCTCCATAAATGAATAGGCGCGCATCGAAAGTTTTCACGATGTTTTTGTATGGTTCCAGAAGGTCTGCAAACATATCCGGTGCCGCGTAGCGGAAAATATTTTCGAAATGCTGCGGACCGTAGGGAACAAAGAATGGATAAGCGCCAACCTGAAGGCACTTGCTCATCACGGCTGACATGAGCGGCTCACCGCCAAAATCACCCTGGATCATCACTCTTTGCTTGGGCTGTACGCCTAAGCTGTAATTTACGAGCAAATCTGCTAATTTATCGACGCGTGGATCTTTCATGTAATCTCCTGGCTAAGAGTTGTTTTATACGCGTATTTTACTCCATTGGTTTATGGAGCACTTACACATAATTGTGCACAGCGCCCGCCTTTTTGATAAGATAGATTAAACGGGTAAAAGAAAAAGGAAGTTGAAATGTTAACCATAAACTATTTCGGACACGCGGCATTCCTTTTAGAAACCGGCGGTGTGAAGATATTAATCGATCCTTTCTTAAAGGGCAATCCACTTTCACCGGTGGCGCCGGATGATGTGGAGGCGGATTATATTCTGGTCACGCATGGACACGGCGATCATATAGGGGATACGGTTGAGATCGCGCTAAGAAACGACTCGCTGGCAATCAGCAATGCGGAGATATGCGGTTGGCTGCGTGAAAAGGGTGTACGTACGCACGCGCTGCACATCGGCGGTGGGCATACTTTCCCGTTTGGGTATGTGAAGATGACACAAGCCCTGCACGGTTCCTCGATGCCGGATGGAAGCTGCGGCGGGAATCCGGGCGGTTTTTTATTGAATTTGAATGATGGGTCCAATTATTATTTCGCGGGTGATACCGGGTTGTTTGGTGATATGCGTTTGATCGGGGAGGAAGGGCTGGACGTGGCGGTGCTCCCGATCGGTGATAACTATACGATGGGCCCGAAGGATGCACTAAAAGCAGTCCGATTCCTGCATCCAAAGATCGTGATCCCGATCCATTATGATACGTTTGACGTTATCCAGCAGGATGCGGAGGCGTGGAAAGTGTGCGTGGAATCCGAAACAGATGCAAATGTGCTGGTGATGCAGCCGGGAGGGAGCGCCAGTATTTGAGGATTGATAGTTTTTGCGAGGTTTCAGACCGTATCATCTCAAGGCTGATTTTATGAAGAAAAAAGAGAAGAAGTTTTACCAATTGACGATTGTTGAGCGTTTGGCACGTTTGAAAGCGGGTGGATCGCTTTCCGATGAAGATATCCAGGCGCTATCTGGCAGTCCGGGACTGACACCAGAACAGGCAGACCATATGATTGAGAATGTGGTCGGTACATTTGCGCTTCCGCTGGGAATTGCACAGCATTTTCTTGTCAATGGGCGGGAGATACTGGTACCGATGGTGGTGGAAGAACCTTCAGTGGTGGCGGCGGCGTCTTTTATGGCGCGCCTGGCACGCTCGGGGGGCGGGTTTACTGCCAGCACAACTGCTTCAGAAATGATTGGGCAGATACAGATCCTTGATATTGATGATATTGACCAGGCAATGCATGACCTGGAAAAAGTTAAAGATGAATTATTAGAAAAAGCCGCACAGGCCGATCCCCTGCTGGTGAAGTTAGGGGGCGGACCGAGGGATATTATCCTGCGGAAGATTGAAGATTCCCCGATAGGAGAATTCCTGGTACTGCACCTGGTTGTTGATGTGCGGGATGCGATGGGCGCAAACGCGATCAACACTGCACTAGAGCAGATGACACCGCTCGTGGAGAGCATCTCCGGCGGGCGGGCGCTGCTGCGCATCCTGACGAATTTGGCAGACCGGCGGTTGGCACGGTCGCAGTGTACCATCCCTGTGGATACACTTGCGTTTGGCGAGTATTCTGGCGAGATGGTGCGCGACCGGATCATTGAGGCATGGGCATTTGCCGCGGTGGACCCGTACCGTGCGGTGACGCATAATAAAGGCATTATGAATGGCGTGGACGCGGTAGTGCTGGCTACTGGTAACGATTGGCGCGCGGTGGAAGCGGGTGCGCATGCTTATGCGGCTCGAACAGGTAGATATGCGAGTTTAAGCACATGGTCTGTGGGTGAAAACGGTGAATTGGTTGGCAAATTAGAAATGCCGATGGCGGTAGGGATCGTGGGTGGGGCAACCCGTGTGCATCCGGCCGCTTGCGCGGCTTTAAAATTGATGGGTATTCACAGCGCGAGTGAGCTGGCAGAGATTATAGTCTCAGTTGGCCTGGCTCAGAATTTAGGCGCTTTACGGGCATTAGCAACAGAAGGTATTCAGCAGGGGCATATGTCTCTGCATGCGCGGCAGGTGGCTTTTGCAGCAGGCGTACCGCAAGAGAGGATCAATGCGATTGTTGAGCAAGATGGTCAAGGAAGGAAACATCCATGTGAACCGCGCGCTGGAGATCATGGATGAATGGAGAACAAGGTGAACGTGATGGAGAAAAATGGTGTGGGATCACTGCTCTTAAAAACGAACCGGCCGGTAGGAATTGTTGGATACGGCGTATATATCCCGCAGTATCGGCTGCCTGCGGTGGAGATCGCGCGGGTGTGGGGGCGGTCGGAGAGAAGTGTGCCGATCAAAGAAAAAGCAGTTCCGGGCTTGGACGAGGATACAGTAACGATGGGCATCGAAGCAGCGCGCAATGCATTGGCCCGGGCGGACATTAACCCCGAACTGTTGAAGGCGGTGTGGACAGGGTCAGAATCGCACCCATACGCGGTAAAGCCGAGTTCGACGATCATCGCAGAAGCGATTGGCGCGTCCAATCACATCCAGGCAGCTGATTTAGAGTTTGCCTGTAAGGCGGGCACCGAGGCGATGGTGATGTGCATGGGGTTGGTTGGGTCGGGAATGGGCGATTTTGCTCTAGCGCTGGGAGTGGATACTGCGCAGGGAAAACCGGGCGATGCATTGGAATATACTGCTGCGGCAGGGGGCGCGGCGTTTGTGATCGGACCGGCAGAGAAGGCAGTTGTGGAAATTATTTCATCATATTCTTTTGTAACAGATACGCCGGATTTTTGGCGGCGGGCATACCAACATTATCCTGAACACGGACAGCGTTTCACCGGAGAACCGGCTTATTTCAAGCACGTATCCATTGCGGCACAGACGATGATGGATGAGAGCGGGACAATGGCGAAAGATTACACATACGCAGTTTTTCATCAACCGAATGTCAAATTCCCTCGTCGATTGGCCAAAAAGCTTGGCTTCACAGATGAACAGATCAAGACGGGATTGCTGTCTCCGGTAATTGGCAACACCTATGCGGGTGCATCCCCGGTGGGGTTAACCGCTATTTTGGATGAGGCAGTACCCGGTGACCGCATCCTGATGGTTTCGTATGGTTCCGGGGCAGGTTCGGACGCGCTGGATTTGCGCGTGACGGACCGTATCGCGGAGCGCAGGCATGCCGCACCAACCACAGCGGAATACATCGCGCGGAGGGTCGAGATTGATTATGCTGCGTACGTGCGTTTCCGCGGGAAATTGCAGACGCGGTAAGGACAGCGAGCATGGAAAAAGTTTATATCGCAGGCATCGGGCAAACCGCAGTGGGAGAACTTTGGGAGCGTTCTTTGGAAAACCTCTCCGCAGAGGCGATTTTGGCTGCGCTTAAAGATGCAGGCAGACCGAAGGTGGATGCGCTCTATGTAGGTAATCTGCTGGCATCAGCAGCATCAGGGCAGGCGAATTTAGGGGCGAAGATCACCTGTAATGCGGGCTTAACTGGTTTGGAAACGATCACTGCGGAAGCAGGAGAAGCATCAGGCGCAGCTGCGCTGCGTTTGGGTTACCTGGCTGTGAGATCTGGCTATGTGCGGACCGCTTTGGCGGTGGGCGTTGAAAAATACACTGATACCGTGGGCAGCAGCACAGAGAGTATGATCGCGCACAGCATGGATTATGATTTTGAAGCGGTGCAGGGCCTGACCCCGCTGGGGCAGGCAGGGCTGCTGATGGCACGCTACCTTGATGTGTATAAAATGCCGCGGGAAACATTGGGCGCTCTGCCGATCCTGGCGCATGCGAATGCTGTCAATAATTCATATGCGATGTACCGAAAAGCCATCTCACGTGAAGCATATACAAAAGCAGGTATAGTGAGCGATCCGCTGAAACTATTTGATGCGGCGCCGTACGCGGATGGGGCGGCTGCCCTCTTGTTGACATCTGATGAAAAAGTGAGCAAGGCGGCTGGGGGAGCAGTAATTGAGATCACAGGTTCATCCGGTGCTATTGACGCGTTGGCACTGCATGATCGGCCGGATGCGCTGGCGTTTAGCGCGGTCACCTTTTCCACACAGAAAGCGCTGGCACAGGCGGGTGTGGGCTGGAAAGAGATCGATCTGTTTGAAGTGTGGGATGCTTTTTCTATCTATGGGCTGCTGAGTGTGGAAGCCTGCGGGCTGGCTGCACGGGGGGAGGGCTGGCGCTGGCTGATAGATGAGGACCATTCTCCAACGGGTGAATTACCGCTGGTGACAATGGGTGGTAACAAAGCGCGTGGTTACCCATTAGGCGCGGCGGGGATTTACCAGGCGGCGGAAGCGGTACTGCAGCTGCGCAGTGAAGCGGGAGTGAACCAGGTGCGGGGGGCAAGGACCGCGCTCATACAAGCGCTGGGTGGACCGGCATCGAATGTGATCACGCATATCTTTTCCCGACCATAAAAAATCCGCTATACGCACAAAACAGATTGATAGTTTCTGATAGATATTATTCCCTACAATTGCGTAACTTATAGGTAAAAGATAGGTGCTTATGGAAATACCACGACATTGGCGATTACAAAAACAGCGTTACGGCTTGGTGGGCGAAATCTGCCCGCACTGCAGCGCGAAGATTTTCCCTGCGCGGGATGTGTGCCCCGAATGCGGCGGAGAAGCGAAAGAACCATTCCGCTTCAGCGGAAAGGGCGCCGTGTATTCTTATACCGTGATGAATAATGCCCCGGCGGGCTTTGAGCGTGCGCTGCCTTATACGATCGCGCTGGTGAAACTGGATGAAGGTCCCACCGTGACTGCCCAGCTGACAGACCTGAGTGATAAAAAGGTGGAGATCGGCATGCCGGTGGAAATGGTCACGCGCCGCATCAAGGAAGATGGCGACGAGCGCGGCATGCTTATTTATGGGTATAAGTTCAGGCCGGTGATGAGATAAATATTTTAATAGAACGAAAGCGCTTTCCATTTCAGGAAAGCGCTTTTTTTTTGAATAATTTGTTAGGGAAAAATATACCTCATCTCATGGTCTGACCACTGCATTTGGTTATAGATTGAGTGCATAGATGTAAATTATCGTTTTTTTATAGTCCAGGAGTTTTCTGAATTTTGGGGCTAATGAATCGCTCAAACCGAAGGTGCGCATCGCGTTATTGTTTGCTTTTTAAAGGTGTAAATGTATAATTAATCTTGTGGTTAGGTTGTGATTTTCTGTGAAGGATAATCAGGCTTTCTTGCAGTATATCAAGACTCTGAATAATTAATAACTATGTATAAAAAAACCGTTAATGTTAGAAGCCCAGAGGTTGATTTGTTTTAGAAAAGGAGGAAAAACAAAATATGAAAAATGCCACTATTGAAGAACTCGCTTACATTTTGAAGCAAGCAAAAAAGAATGATCAAGGACGAGCAATTTTTTTTATAGGTGCAGGCGCATCTGTAACAGGCGGTATTCCTTTGGCCAAAGAGATCGTTCAGGATATTTTAGCCAGGTATAAAGACAATCCCAGAATTAAAGGTTTGGCAGAAAATGAAAGAAACGAGTACTCAGAATTATTGAATTGTTTAACGCCTTTTCAACGGGATAAGCTATTAAAAGAGTACATTTACAATGCCAAAATAAATGTAACCCACATATACCTTGCTTTGTTAATAATCAATGATTTTGTCGATTATGTGCTAACAGTGAACTTCGACAATTTATTGTTACGAGCACTTTCATTGTTTAATGAGTTTCCTCCCACTTATGATATGGCAATTCTTAATGATCTAACTACTACATCATTCAAGAAAAAATCGGTAGTCTATTTACACGGGCAGCATCATGGTTTGTGGCTATTAAATACTCCTGAAGAAATGGAAAAAGTAAGAGAAACTGTACCACGCATTTTCGATAGCATAAAGAGCGGAAGACCCTGGGTTTTCTTGGGATATAGTGCCAGTGACCCGATTTTTGATCATATTAAAAAACTTGGCAGGTTTGATAATGGACTTTATTGGGTTACATATCAAGACAATGATCCTAAAGATAATGTCAGAAAATTCTTAGGAAAACAAAATACAAATGCTTATTTGATAAAAGATTATGATGCAGATTCATTTATGTTAAAACTAAATTCTGAACTAGGCCTTGGACAGCCTGCGATCATAGATAGGCCCTTTAGTTCCTTGAAAAAACTACTTAATAATATTGTAGATATTGATGAAGAAGATCATTTCAAGAATGTGAAACAAAGATTAACCATTGCCCATAAACAAGTGGACGAGGCGATCAAACAATTTGAAGAAGGTAAAGTTAGAAAATCAACTCCAGATATTAGGAGAAGCTCGGAAATTGACTTGCTTAAAAAGAAAATTATCAACTTAATTGTTGCTGAAAATTATTCTTATTCAAAGATTAAAAATATTAAGTCTAGAGCTGAGAAATTAAATGATGATGGTGTTAATGATCTTGTAGCTGGATATTATGTAAACCGAGGAATTAGTTTAGGAGAGTTGGCAGATACCAAAGAAGGCAAAGAAGCAGAAGATCTGTATCGGCAAGCTTTTATAAAATTTCAAGAGGCGATTGATATTAAACCTGACAAACACGATGCTTATTATAATTGGGGTTTTGGTTTAGGTAAATTGGCAGATACCAAAGAAGGCAAAGAAGCAGAAGATCTGTATCGGCAAGCTGTTGAAAAATACCAAAAGTCAACAGAAATAAAACATGACGGACATGATGCCTACCATAATTGGGGAGCTAGTTTAGGAAAATTAGCAGATACCAAAGAAGGCAGAGAAGCAGAAGATCTGTATCGGCAGGCCTTTGAAAAATACCAAAAAGCGATAGAAATAAAGCCTGATAAATACGCTGCTTATTATAACTGGGGGACTGAGTTAGGTAAATTGGCAGATACCAAAGAAGGCAAAGAAGCAGAAGATCTGTATCGGCAAGCTTTTATAAAATTTCAAGAGGCGATTGATATTAAACCTGACAAGCACGATGCTTATTATAATTGGGGTTTTGGTTTAGGTAAATTGGCAGATACCAAAGAAGGCAAAGAATCAGAAGATCTGTATTGGCAAGCTGTTAAAAAATACCAAAAAGCGATCGATATAAAACCTAGCAAATATGAAGCCATTCAGAGCTTGGGGAGTGTTTTAGGTAAATTGGCAGATACCAAAGAAGACAAAGAAGCAGAAGATCTGTATCGGCAGGCCTATGATCGATTTAAGGAAGCAGTAGAACTTGGCGGAAGTGCTTATAATTTATCATGTCATTATGCTCTAAAATCAGACAAAGAAAATGCTTTTCTATATTTAAAAAAAAGCCTAACTAATGGTGAAATAACATCCAAATTTGTTATGGGAGATGAAGACTGGGTAAATTATCACTCCAATAGAGACTTTATCAATCTTATTAATAAATATAAAAAATAAAGCAGGAAAGTTTTTTGCTGAATTTATCTATTGTGGGATGATTTAAAAAAATCGTGTGTGAGCGTGGTGGCCTGCCTGATGGCCCTCCATTGGTCGGTTTTTCAGTTGTGTTTAGTAAAATCATTGATTGGTGGGATGCGGATCTTGAACTCAGGAAGAAATGAAAAAATAATGTATGATGTGGTCATGAATGGCAGGTATTTGTCGTGTGGTTTTGTTGACTTTGTAGAGAACAATATTTATCCCGTATTGAAAGGAAACAGATTTTTTTCATATAAAATAAGGGAAACATAAACAATATTAAATAAAAACTAAAAGGACAAGGTGAAATATGCCCAAGCGCATCGCGTTAGTGACTGACAGCACGTGTGACATCCCGGAAGCATGGCGAAAGAAATATGAGATCACAGTGCTCCCTCTGACGATCGTTTTTGGTGAGGAGCAGCTACTGGACGGCGTGGATATCAGCGCAGAAGCGTTTTATGAACGCTTGGTAACAGACCAGCACCACCCAACCACCTCACAGCCGTCCCCGAAAGATTTCACGGATATCTTTCAAAAAGTAAAGGACGCGGGAGCAGATGAGATCCTGTGCATTACGATCAGCAGCGCAATGAGCGGCACGATGGCATCGGCGGTGGGGGCAGCGAAGGGATTTTCTATTCCTGTGCGGGTGATGGACAGCCGAAATAACTCGATGGGGCTGGGCTGGCAGGTGATCGCCGCGGCTCGCGCGCGGGAAGCCGGTGGGGGGATGGAGGAGATGATCGCCGCGGCGGACAAGGTGCGTGAGAAGATGGTTTTTTATATCTCACTGAACACGATCGAATATCTCAGCAAGGGCGGGCGCATTGGTGACGCAGTCAAGTGGGTCGATTCAGTGCTGCAGATCAAACCGATGATCACTGTCAAACCGGATTCTGGAACGGTGGGAATTGGAGTGCCGTCGCGGTCGCGTAAAAGCGGATTAAAGAATTTGTATAAGACTTTTTTCAAGCACTTAGACACAACTAAGCCGATGCATATTGCCGTCATGCATAATAATGCACTGGCGGATGCGAAGGTGATGGCTACACGGATCAAGGAAGAGTTTGAGTCGGAGGAATTATTCATCCAGATCGTCAGCCCAATTTTAGGTGTGCATACCGGCCCAGGGCCAGTGGCGCTGTGCGGATACTCGGAATAACCCATAATTAATTGCATCTATAAGGGAAGGATTTGATAACCGCAGGCAGCGGGTATAATTGCACGCGCTGAATAACAAATAACCATTAATTAAAAAGGAAACTAATGACAGACAACTTAAAGAAAAAACAATATGACGCAGTTCCTGAGATGGCCCTTGATGCCGCGAAGGAGTACAGTGCGGCGGTGAAGATGGAGAATGGAGAATCTTTTACGATACGCTTGTCTCACGATCAAGCGCCGATCACCGTGAATAGCTTTGTGTTCCTGGCTAAAGAGGGTTTTTATGATGGTGTTACTTTCCACCGTGTGCTGGATGGCTTCATGGCGCAGGGCGGCGACCCGACAGGCACTGGATCGGGCGGTCCCGGGTATAAATTTGTGAATGAGGATTCTGACCTGGTATTTGATAAAGCGGGTGTGATTGCGATGGCGAATGCCGGGCGTGATACAAACGGCAGCCAGTTCTTCATCACCTTCGGGGCGACGCCTCACCTGAACGGCGGTTATACGATCTTTGGGCAGGTTGTGGAGGGGATGGAAACGATTGAGGCACTCACCCGCCGCGATCCTTCGCGGCACCCGGATTTCACAGGCGATGTGATGGAATCGGTTACGATCATAGAAAAATAAACCGTATCAGAAGGTGTGCTTATGGATGGCCATATAAAAGAAGTCCATACAAAAGAAGCATTAAAAGCATTTGTTGATTTCCCGCATCGTTTGTATGCGGGAAACGCATATTGGGTACCGGCTTTAAGGTCAGATGAAATCAATACTCTCGACCGAGAGAAGAACCCCGCGTTTGCTTATTGTGAAGCGCGCTATTGGCTGGCTTATGATGGTAAACAAGTGGTGGGTCGTATTGCCGGGATCGTCAACCGCAGGCATAAAGAGAAATGGGGGCAATCTTTTATGCGCTTTGGCTGGTTTGATGCGGTTAATAACCCCGAAGTATCGTTGGCGCTGTTGGAAAAAGTAGAAGATTGGGCCTACAGCGAGGGTTTAACGGATGTACATGGTCCAATGGGTTTCACCAATCTGGACCACGCCGGGATGCTGGTGGAAGGGTTTCAGGAACTTGCCACGCAGGCAGCAGGTTACAGCTACCCTTATTATAGGGATCACATGACACAGGCAGGATATGTGAAGGATGTGGATTACCTGGAATATGAAATACCTATGCCGGAAGCGGTTGACCCAAAGATCGCTAAACTAGCCAAACTGGTGTTGAAGCGCAACAACCTGCGGCTGCTGGAAGTGAAAGATAAAAAAGAGCTGCTCCCTTACGCGCATGAATTGTTTGATATGCTGGGCGCGGAGTATAAGCACCTGTATGGAGTGGTCCCGCTAAGTGAGGAGCAGGTGAATGCGTACATTGATCAATATTTTGGATTTATTTCGCCGGATTTTGTGCCTGTGATCGTGGATATGGAAGGACGTATGGTCGCGTTCGGAGTGACGATGCCGTCGCTCTCGAAAGCGCTGCAGCGTTCCAAGGGGCGGCTGTTCCCATTTGGAATCTTCCATTTGATGCGGGCACTGAAGAAAAATGAGCGTGCGGACCTGGTGCTGGTGGCCGTAGCGAAGGAATATCAAGGGAAGGGTGTAAACGCTGTGTTGATCAACCGCATGTTTGAAGTGTTCCGTGATTTCGGGATAAAAAAAGTGGAATCAAACCCGGAACTGGAATCAAACATTGCAGTACAGGCACAGTGGAAACATTTTGAACGACGCCAGCACAAACGACGGCGTATTTTTATCAAACACTTGGGCGATTAATTACTTCACTAATTTAACCTCAAGCAGCCGTTAATGAAATGACGAAAAAAAAGCTTGTTTTGGAGTAAAGGTTTAATTAAGAAAAAATTTTATTTAGAGGAGAAATCATGGAATACAGGCATTTAGGGCGATCTGGTGTGCGTGTGAGTGAACTGTCGCTTGGATCGTGGGTTACTTTTCATAATCAGGTGAATTTGAACGCGGCGGTGGAAATGATGTCTGCGGCGCGTGAAGCGGGCGTGAATTTTTTTGACAATGCAGAAATATATGCTAAAGGTGAATCTGAGACGATCATGGGAGCAGCCCTAAAGAAATTGGGCTGGCGCCGCTCCAGTTACTTGATCTCCACAAAACTCTTCTGGGGATTGAATGATGGAGTCAATGAGAAGAATACACTCAATCGGAAGTATCTATTAGAAGCAATCGACGGTTCGCTGAATCGGTTGGAGCTAGATCATGTGGATTTGGTGTATTGCCACCGCCCGGATCCATACACCCCTATTGAAGAGACGGTGTGGGCGATGCATCATATTGTTGAATCAGGAAAAGCGATTTACTGGGGCACGTCAGAATGGTCGGCCGCAGAGATCATCGCAGCAATTGAGATCGCTGAGCGGCATCATCTGCATAAACCAGTCATGGAGCAGCCGCAATATAATATGTTCCACCGAGAGCGTTTTGAGGTGGAGTACGCGCGTTTATTCCGAGATTATAGGTACGGATCGACTACCTGGAGTCCGTTGGCATCCGGGTTGCTGACCGGGAAGTACAACGACGGTGTACCGGAAGGGTCGCGTGGTTCTCTTGAACGGTATGATTGGCTGTTGGAAAAGCTGACCGATAAGGTACTGCTCGCAAAAGTTAATAAATTAACAGAAGTTGCCAATGATCTGGGAGCTACAACTGCGCAATTGGCGATTGCCTGGCTGCTGAAGAATCCCAATGTGAGCACGGTAATCACCGGCGCCAGCCGTGTGGAACAGGTGCACCAGAACATGAAAGCGGTAGAAATTGTAGAAAAACTAACGCCGAATGTGATGGAAGCGATAGAAAAAGTGATTGCGTAAACTATGTGTTAAAGGTGATGTATACGCTCTTGTACGGGAGTGTATATTTTTAATATATACTTGATAGATGCAAAACTGTAAAATAAAATGAAAGTAAGCTGTGGTCAAAACGGGAATAATTGAGGTTGTTCTTATCATTTAGGGACATGAGATTATTTGAGATCAGGAGGAAAAATGGCAGAGAAAACACATCGGGAAGAGATTCATGTTTCGGGCGAGGAGCTGATCTCTAAGATCAAAGAATTAGTCCATGAAGGCAATATCCGCCGCGTGATCATCCAAAATGAAAAAGGGCGCACACTGATAGATATTCCTCTTTCCTTAGGTGTGGTAGGTGCATTGCTGGCACCGCAGTTGGCCGCGGTGGGAGCAATTGCCGCATTAATGACCAAAGGCACCATCATTGTAGAAAGAGCAGACGAATAGATGAAAATCAACACGATTTGTGTGTACTGTGGATCAAGTCCTGGGCGGTCGCCTGTTTTCCGCGCAGCCGCTCAGCAGCTGGGGGCAGAGATTGCCAGCAGAGGTATCCACCTGGTATATGGCGGGGCGAGCGTGGGATTGATGGGGGAAGTTGCACGGGCAGCCCTGGCAGGCGGGAGTAAAGTAACCGGGGTAATTCCCAAGACGCTTGCCGACCAGGAGGTAGCATTCATGGAATTGGATGATCTGATCGTGGTTAATTCGATGCATGAGCGGAAAGCGCGCATGGCTGAACTGGCTGATGGGTACATTGCGATGCCGGGAGGTTATGGAACGTTCGAGGAGTTTTTTGAAGTATTAACATGGGCGCAATTGGGCATGCATGCCAAACCATGCGGATTGTTAAATGTGGAAAATTATTACGGACAATTATTGGCGTTTCTAGATCACGCAGTGCAGGAGATGTTTATCCATGCACCACACCGGGGGATGATCCTGTCAGCGGTTGATTCGAATGATTTGATCGACCAGATGGCTACTTATGATACCGTGCCGGTTAAAAAATCCGAATGGGTCCGCGCTATGGAAGAAAAGAACAGATCTTAGATAATTTCTTCGGTAGATTTTTTTAGAGAGCGCGTGTTCTTCAGGATGCAGGCATTTCAAATATGCGGTAGCGGCGCAGGGGTTTAGCTCCTAATTTAACGATGGCATTATTCATGGGTCCATTGTCCTCAAGTACATAGTTGATCTCCATGCGCACGTTTGGACTAAAGCAGGATTCATATAGAGCCCGATAGATGAGACTATCCACTGCTTTACCGTGGTACTCTGGGATAACACCCAACGCGAACATACGGTAGTGGGTGAGTTTTGGTAAACCGAGTATCAGTTTTAGCCATCCAAAAGGAAACAACTTGCCGTTGATGCGCTTTAAAATTTGATTGATGTCTGGCAGAGCTATTCCAAACCCGATTGGTTTCCCGTCATTGTCTTCGGCGAACATGACCGCTTTTTCATGCAAGATTGGTTTCAGATCATTCGCAAGTGCCTTTGCTTCAGCATTTGTCACCGGCGCGTATCCCCAGTTATTCATGAGACTTTCATTGGATAAGGCGATGAAATTTTCAACATCACGTTCGTAATCCTTCATATTAAGCGGCCGGACATGGATAGGTGCTGCACCCCAAAATTAGTACCACTCGCAAATGTGTGAAATCTCCTCAAAAACAGATAAGATAAGAAATGAGGAGCATAAGATGGCAAAAAGATATACAGCCCGATTCAAGTTTCAAGCAGCAATGGAAGTTCTCAC
>CBDAFG010000053.1:0-6607 GCA_965195205.1 uncultured Pelolinea sp.
TGGAGTTCAGACGTGTGCTCTTCCGATCTGTCGCCTTCACAGCCATTTTCCGAGGAACCAGGAAATTACGCGCGTAACCATCAGCTACCTTCTTTACTTCCCCCGCCCTACCCAAGTTAAATACGTCTTTAATTAATAGAACTTTCATTTTATAAGCCCTTTCTAGATTTTATTTTTGCGTGAAGGGTACAACACACAACTGGACGATTTTACCATATTAATAAGAGCATGCTGCAATCAAAAAACACGTTTAAACATAAGGAACCTTACTAGAAAATGTTTTTCCATTCATGGTTAGGATTGGAAAAACAAATTTCAGGAGGAGTTTTACCTAAAAAACTTTCTGTCTACTTAAGAATGGCACCAAATTTAGGGGCTTGACAGCAAGATTCACTTTTTATCCTCTCAGCTATAAATTGTCTTTTATCGAAGAAAATTAATCACCGATGTATACTTAATTTCAGATGAGTAAAGAATATCTTGAGAAATACAGATACAGAATTTGATTTTTTTACAGAGATGAATACAATATAAGATATGGGAGAAAAGAAACTTACTAAAAAGGAAATTCGCGAGCAAAGAAAAGCCGCGAAAAAACCAATCGAGGGGATTAGCGGTGTTTATTTTGGAAAGAACCGTTTCCTTCGTGTGGTTGACCAGCCAACTGGGAAACCAGGATATGTATCCAGTATTTCAAACACAGCCACAAACTTTGGACTCGCCGCGCGATATGGGAATATCGGATTAGTCGCCCACAACTATCTTGGTGGGCGGCTTTTTAAAGAAGTTGAAATTGGCGATGACATCTTCATAATGGATGGATTTGGGGGGAAGAGAAATTACCGCGTCATCAAAATGCTCCGATATCAGGCAGTAAACCCGCGCAGTACGCGCAGTAATTTTATTAATTTGGAAAACAAGCAATTATGTACAGCCACTGATGTATTTAAACGTGTGTATACCGGCAAACACCATTTAGTCCTGCAAACATGCATTAAAAAAGGAAAGAATGAAGAATGGGGGCGCATATTTATCATCGCGCAGCCAGTGAAGCGGAGATGAATAACTCACAATTGGATTAATATGTTTTTAGCGGAAAGGTAACGTACAATTACCAACCTCGCAAGAAAATACAATTGATTTAGACATCATCATTTAATGGAGAAAATTATGACTGATAAGATAAAAATAAAAGCGATCCGCGCATGGACGATGTACGACTGGGCAAACTCGGCCTTTGCAACAACCGTTATGGCAGCTATCCTTCCGAATTATTTTGGAATATATATTGCTACAGAAGCATCCTTGACTCTTTGGGGATATACCGTTGCAATTGGCAGCCTGATCGCTGCTTTAATTAGCCCCATCCTGGGCGCGATAGCGGATTTCAGAGGTTCAAAGAAAACATTTATGGGCTTCTTTGTGGCACTGGGTGTCATCTCCACCGCTCTGATGTACCTGGTGGATACACCTGAAGATTGGCTCTTAGCCAGCATTTTATACATTCTTGGAACGATCGGTTTCGCCGGTTCGCTGGTTTTTTACGATGCACTGCTTCCTCACATAGTCGATTCTGACGAAATCGACGAAGTGTCCTCCCGCGGGTACGCTATGGGTTATATTGGCGGTGGGCTGCTGCTGCTTATCAATGTGATTATGATCTTTGTTGGTCCGCGCTTTCTGCCTAATATGACTGAGAATGACGCGATTGCTTTGATGATGCGGCTAAGTTTATCCAGTGTGGCAGTATGGTGGGCAGTGTTCTCCATCCCGATCTTTCGACACGTGAAGGAACCCGAGCGCAAGATCGAAAAGGGTGAAGAAGAAATGAACTTGATTACGGTTGGATTCAAACGTTTCTTCGCAGCATTGAAAAACATCAGTAAATTCAAAGATCTGTTCTTGTTCCTGTTGGCTTTCTTTGTATACACGAATGGGATTGGCACGATCATCACCATGGCAGTCGCATTCGGGACAGACCTTGGTTTTGGATCAACTATCCTGATCGGCACTTTACTGATGGTGCAATTCGTGGCTGCACCGTTCGCGATCCTGTTCGGAAAGATCTCTAAAAAAATTGGCCCTAAGAAATCCATATATATTAGCTTGTTGGTTTATACGCTGATCTCAATCATCGGATATTCAATGAAGGAAGAATGGCATTTCATTTTACTGGGTTTTGCCGTTGCCACCGTTCAGGGCGGCAGCCAAGCATTGAGCCGCTCACTGATGGGACAATTGATGCCAAAGAGTAAATCGGCGGAATTCTTTGGATTTTTCAGTGTCTCTGAAAAATTTAACACAGTCATCGGCCCAATCCTTTTCAGCGTAGTTAATCAATTAACCGGGAACAGCCGCTTAGCGATCATCTCATTGGTAATATTTTTCCTGGCAGGCATGGCAATCTTATCAAAAGTTGATATCAAAAAAGGAGTCGCGATCGCAAAAGCTGAAGACGCAAAGATGATAACTGTTATATAAGGGAAATCTTGAATAATAAGCACCTGTGCTATTTCCCAGCCAGGTGTTTATTTTATTTAATTATTTGATATAGTTCAATTAACACGCCATTTGCGCTCTTAGGGTGTATAAATGCCATTTTTCGACCTTCTAGCGCCAGGGGTTCCTCATTGATCAATCTGATGCCTTTCAACTTTAAACTTGCCAGCATCTCATCAATATCATCCACTTCAAAACAAAGATGGTGCATGCCAGCTCCACGCGCTTTGAGAAATTTAGCAGTTCCCGTATCTTTCGCGGTGGGTTGAACGAGCTCAATCTCACTCTCTCCTACCGGCAGGAAAGCTACTTTTACTTTTTGTGATGGTATATCTTCTACATGATCCAATTTGATACCCAGCGCCTTTTCCCAGAAATCAAGCGCTTCTGTGATGTCGTTTACCGCAACTGCTACATGGTTTAATCTCTTAATCTTTGCCATTTTAATCCTTCCTAAGCTCAACCCCATACAGGGGGCTGGTATTCTCCCCAAACCCGGCGCAGGGCTCCACATATCTCTCCCAAAGTGATGTCGTTCTTTACACATTCGATAAAATGCGGCATGAGATTCGCGTCAGATTCCGCCGCATTCTCTAAACGAGTGAGCAACCTACTGACCATACCCTGGTCGCGTGTCTTACGCAGATGTGATAATTCTGCCCGCCTCTTGATTTCGAGGGCAGGGTCCACTTGTAACATATCGAGATCCACGATCTCTTCGTTCTGGAAAGCATTGACTCCGATAATAATCTCCTGTTCCGCTTCAACCGCTTTCTGGTAACGATAAGCAGATTCCTGAATTTCGCGTTGAATATATCCGTTTTCTATCGCTTCAAGCGCGCCGCCCATTTTATCCACACGGGCAATATATGCATTGACCCCTTTTTCAATCTCGTCAGTCATATGCTCAATATAGTAAGAACCAGCAAGGGGGTCAACCGTATCCGCCACTCCCGATTCATGCGCAATGATCTGCTGTGTTCGCAGGGCAATTTGAACCGCTTTTTCGGTGGGAAGCGAGAACGCTTCATCCATGCTATTGGTATGAAGGGATTGAGTTCCGCCTAATACTGCGGCTAATGCCTGCAAGGTAGTTCGGACAATATTATTCTCCGGCTGCTGCGCAGTAAGTGTTGAACCACCAGTTTGGGTATGGAAACGCATCATCTGTGAGCGGGGCTTTTCCGCATGGAATCTGTCGCGCATGAGGTGTGCCCAGATACGCCGCGCCGCCCTGAATTTGGCAATCTCCTCTAAAAAATTATTTTGGCAAGCGAAGAAAAATGAGAGTTGAGCAGCAAAATCATCAACTTTCAAACCAACGGCAATAGCTGCTTCGACATAGGCGATGGCATTAATAAACGTAAAAGCCAATTCCTGCACGGCTGTGGAACCAGCTTCACGGATATGATAGCCAGAAATGCTGATCGTATTCCAGTTAGGAATGTTTCTTTGGCTGTACTTAAATATATCTGTGATCAAGCGCATAGATGGTTTTGGAGGAAAAATGTAGGTGCCGCGGGCAATATATTCTTTTAGAATATCATTCTGGATTGTTCCCCGCAATTTGCTTTCATCAACTCCCTGTTTCTGCGCAACAACTACAACCATCGCCAGCAAAATCGCTGCTGGTGAATTGATGGTCATACTGGTTGATACTCTATCTAGGGGAATTTCATTAAATAATTTCTCCATATCGCCAAGAGAAGAAATTGCTACGCCTACTTTTCCTACTTCACCTCCCGCTAATGGGTCATCACTGTCATACCCAATCTGCGTTGGCAAGTCAAAGGCAACTGATAGACCTGTTTGCCCCTGATCCAGCAAAAAGCGGTAGCGTTGATTGGATTCTTCCGCTGTAGCATATCCAGCATATTGGCGCATGGTCCATAATCGGCCGCGGTACATAGTGGGCTGAACGCCACGCGTGAAGGGAAATTGGCCGGGAAAACCAATGACTTCTGAAAAACCCCGTCCTTCTGGCAGGGCTACACGCGGGATTATGATGTTTGAGGATGATGTAAAAGTTTCTTTCCGTTCAGGATATTTCTTGATAACCGGCGCAAGGGTCTCTTTTTCCCACTGATTTTTTAGATCAATATTTTTTTTATCCATTTCCTTCTTATCTATATGAATAAGGAAAAGTATACCTTAGGCGGTCAAGAATATTCTATGTCATTTTCATTCATAAATTGGGCACTTATCATTTAATGCAAAAATGAACCTTCAATTCGAAGGTTCATTTTTATTTTCATCTGCCTACTCAATTGTGTCGAGAAACTGCTGCGCCATCTCACCAATATCAGCAGCCGCAGAAATACCCCGCCAGATACCGCCCGACTGGACTATATTCGCAACCACAATATTGGCACCATTAAATATCGCGCTGCGGGCCTGCTTAACATCCACGCCACCTGCAGCGGAAATTAAAACCGGGAACTTGCTGCGAACACGGTTCACATGACGATATTGGATGAGTTTGCCGCGGGTGCTTTCTTCGTCACGCCCAAGGTGCAGTACGATCACATCCGGCGGTTTACGCAGCCGGCGGATAACATTGAGAGGGTCTTCCACTCCGATCATATCAATCATTGAGATGAGCCCATAATTGCTGCACGCCTCAAGTAATAAATTTATAGTTTCCCGGGGAGCGTTCCCGAGCACCGTCACAGCATTGGCACCAGCTGCGCGCACCATCTGCACTTCACCAATAGCGCCGTCTGCAACTTTAATGTCGGCAACAATAAGCCCACGCCACAACCTGCGAATATAGCGAATACCCGCCATCCCCTCCCTCTTGATATACGGTGTTCCCGCTTCAATCAGAATCCGACCGTTGAGGGGAATACGCGGTAATAGCCGCTTAACCATGCGGATATCATAATTGAATGCGATCTGTAAATATCGAGATTTATTATCCAACATGGCTAATCTTACTTCTTGCCAGTGATCTTTGAAATCGTTTCTCCCAGGTCACTCGGAAGGAATAATACAATCTTCTCAGAAGGATCTGCCGCAATATCCCTGATGGTCTGAAGTGTACGCAGATGCAGGGCGCCCTTGCTTTTCGACAGATTTTCCGCTGCTTTACGCAAGTTATCAGACGCGGATAATTCACCCTGTGAAGCAATGATCACGGCGCGGCGGTTGCGTTCTGCTTCCGCCTGCTTTGCCATGGCACGTTTCATTTCAGCGGGAAGTTCCACTTCCTGGATCTTAATAGATTCAACGTCCAATCCCCATTCAGAGGTTTCTGAATCCACAATCTCCTTAATACTGGTGGCAATTTTCTCCCTTTCCTGCAGAAAGACATCCATGTCGTTATTACCAATCACATCCCGCAGCGCTGCTTGTGTATATTGGCGAATCGCAAACATATAATCCTCGATCTTGATGATCGCACTTTCGGGATTGATAACCTTATAATATACAACCGCGTTCACCAACATCGGAATATTATCCTTGGTGATCACTTCCTGTCTCGGTATTTCGGCGGTCTTGATACGCATATCGACCTTACGCATGGATTGCACAATCGGCAGCACATAGGTAAGGCCGGGCTTGCGGATATTACTGAATTTGCCCAAGGTGAACACAATACCACGCTCATATTGGTACAACATCCGTAATCCAGCAAATAGTAGAAACACAACAATAACAACGAGGGGGATCAAACAATAAATGAATTCCATCTTACCTCCAATTTTCTTATTAAATTGAACTTTCCTTTATATTAATATATCATATGGATTAATCAGTATGTACCTATTATAAATGAAGTATTTGATTGTGTGTCATCTTTTCTGTAAAATTGATCACAGGTCCTTTCAATTTATTAGATAATACTCTAACTGCTCTCCATTCTCAAATAAATCTTGCCATATTCCCACTCTTCACTAACCTCAATCAGAATTGCTGAGACAAGCCGCAAGCAGGATTGCTCATTAGGAAACACACGCACCACGCGCGTGCGCCGTTTGATTTCCTGACTGAGCCGCTCCAGATAATTGGATGTCCGCAAACGTCTCTGGTGCGCTCTCGGAAAAGCGAACACGGTGAATCCTTCCGGGATATTAACTTCCATCCAGTCCGCCAGTTTGGGAGCGAT
>CBDAFG010000054.1:0-27554 GCA_965195205.1 uncultured Pelolinea sp.
ACTTGGAAACAAAGAAAAAGTTAGAAGTGGAACAGCCTTTGGTTTCTTTTTTTGCTTCACTAAAAACTGATTCTTGCGTTTGGACGGTTCAAAATTTGAGTTTAGGTTGTTAAAGGACGAGTTCTTGCAGTAAAGTCATAAAAGTACAAGATTTGGCATAATGATGAAGGCTTGACTGCGACCAATCAGAACTCTTATATAATTACGAGATATATTTCATGAGGCCATTGTGGAATTAATTAAAAGATCAAATTTGTACCGTGAACACAGATATTCGCTGATAGCTTTTGTTGCAATTCTGATTTTTCTTTTTTACCCAAATATTGGGATCTATGATTGGGTTAAAGAAATTCAATATTGTGATTTTATAAAACTTTCTATTCTGAATTATAAAGTTTTTCCCATGTTCATGTGGAACAATGGTCTCTTGGCCGGGTATCCTGCGGTTGACCAGAGCGCTTTCTTTGTCAGCAATCCGGAGACGCTGCTGTTTTCCCCATTCATTCCTCTGCTTTTGATCTTGCCCTCAGCGGTGTTTCTTAAACTGCTGGTTCTGACACACTTTTTGATCGGTTGGGTGGGCATTCAGGTATTGAGTAAAACATGTGGGTGGCAGGCACGCCGAGCGAGGATATTTTCCGCTCTATTTTTATTTTCCCCGATCATTATTCAGCATATCGCCATCGGATATTTGCCGTGGATCAATCTGTTTTTCTTTCCCTGGCTGCTTCATTTTTTACTGCAGGACAACTTCCACAAGAAATGGTTGGGCAGCGGCATCGTACTGGCTGTGATGCTGCTGCAGGGAGGGCTGCATGTGTTCGTGTGGTCAGGAATATTTGTCGCATTTTTTAGTTTTTTTCAGGCAATTTTTCGAAAAGATGCGAAATCCTTATTATCATTCTTGTTGTCAGTGCTGTCCGCGTGCTTGTTGGCTTTACCGCGAGTTCTTACATCTTTCCAGTCGTTTGGTACGTTCGGACAGAAATTTTTCAGTGGTTATTCATCACGCGCGTTTCTTAAGTGGGCATTGATTCCCCCTTTTTTCACTCCTCCTACGATGGACGATATCGAATTCTTCATAGAAGAATATATCGATGGCGTGCCGTACTGGGATGGAAATTTATTCTGGGGTTTTTTGCTGATCTGTGCGATCGTTCTTCCCTTTGTTATTAGATTCTCAATTAGAAACAAGGACAAAACTGAAACCGCAGGTAGGAGAGCGGATATCCACGCGCTGGCCGCTTCCTCCGCATTAATTCTGCTGCTCAGTTTTGATGGCCTTTATCAAAAAGGGATCTCGTTCATTTCAGATATGGTCTTTCTGCCAGCTTTGAAAGGTATGGAAAAATATCCCTTCCGCTATGCTATCCCCGCATATTTTGGATTTTCTTTTGTTGTTTCCTGGTATTGGGAAGACTTCCTGTCCTTTTTCACACGTGTGTTGAACCAAACACGGAAACTGGCGCTTGTCTTTTGGGGAGGTTTCTTGCGGTTTTTGATTGCCTTGCACCTGTATCAGAAAATATTTACCTGGATCAGCGGCATCTTGGTCTTTTTATGCTTGGTATTCCTTACTTTGAAATCTTCAATCCTGGGATGGGTAAATTCCCAGATCGGCTTAGTTTATGCAGGGCAGGGAGCAAAGTTCCTGACGGATATGATGGAACAAGTCAGGACAATCCCGCCTGCATATTATTACGCGAAAGCAGAAACGTTATTAAGTGCTTCGAATCGTATCCTTGTCATTTTTACAGTTATTTTCGTTGGCTTGTGGTTGCTCGGAGTCACATATAAACCAGGCAGCCAAAGAGCTAAAAAAAAGATTTTGCATGAATTAAATATTCCGCCATGGCTGCCGGAAGCACTTATGGTTTTACCTCTGCTGTTGGCGTTTGGCATGTGGTGGAGAGTTTCCCTGGCGACACCACAGGAACTATTTCCAGAGTTCATCATGCAGGCCCCAATTGTCAGTTGGGTGGGAGGGAGTGGAAGTTTAAAAACTCCTGATATAAAATATTCTCCTCTGTCGTTAGAATTGGAAGTCAGTGAGGAGATGATAGGAAAAACGCTTGTCTTTTCCCAAATTCCAAATCAAGATACGCGTTATCTTGATTTGAAGGCTGATAGCGCTGTTTTTGAGGAAAATGAGGGCAAAACCGCGCTTAAAATAAAACAGGCGGGTCCAATTAGCATTCAGGTAAAAACCCTTTCAGTGATTATTTTGGCAGTTACTGCAACAGCGGGGTGGGTAGTTTCTGTTTGGATAATGTTAAGGTTGGGGAAAAAGAAGAATTTATAGATTTATACTATATTGAGTAGAATAAATATTTTTTCTGTTCATAGTACTCTTTCAGAGAACATACACTATACCTATTGGGGGTGATAGCGTTTGATATTCAATGCAACATCGGATGTGTCGAGAAGAAGGTGAGAATGAATTTAGCGCTGTCCGAAAGCCTCTGAAGGACGTACTCATCTATTGTAAAATATATGATTCAGGAGAAAAATATGCTTAGAGATGAAAGTAATCGATTAGGGAAAGTGGTTGTATGCACGCCAAGGCATGAATACAGCCGTGCCAGCAGTGATCTTAAAAGGCACAATATTGGAGTACTCGGCAGCCCTGAAATGGCGATCAGCCAACACAATATGCTGAAAACAGCACTCAGACAATTTGGTGCTGAAGTGATAGATGTTCCAGAATTGGTTGACCATCCAAATTCAGTGTTTACGCGTGATACAGCGCTATGTACGCCGGGAGGGTACATAAAATTGCGTCTTGGTTTGGAAAGCCGCCAGGGCGAAGAAGAATGGATGGCTTGTATTTTGGATGAACTGGGAGAATCTTGTGCAGGGAAGATTGAAGCACCCGGAACAGTTGAAGGGGGAGATGTCGTGCTGGCTGGTTCAGTGGCATTTATTGGCCATTCCATTAGGACAAATGAAGAAGGTATCAGGCAGTTATCGCGAATCCTGGGGAAGATGGGATACGAAATACGCGTAATAGAGCTTCCTGAGACAATCCTGCATTTAGATAAAGTATTGATGGTTCTTGGTTCGGGAAAACTGCTAACCTGCAACGAGTTTGTTTCAGAACGAGATATCGCTGGTTATTATGGAATTGACGTGCACTGTGGGGGTGAGACGACTGCGAACATTATTTGTCTGGGTGATGATGAATTTATTATCAACAGGTCAAATTTTGATGTAATCGCGCGCTTGGAAGCTGAAAACTTTGTTGTCCAGGATCTTAACCTGAGCGAATTTGCTAAAGGGATGGGTGGACCAAATTGCCTGATTATGCCTGTTGAGCGTTTATCGTAATATATCTTTAAATCCAGAAAATACTGTTCTGATGGGAGACATTGAAAATGATTAGCGGGTGCAGGCCGGGGTGTACGATGTTCCAGCATCTGATGAGAGAATTTGCAGTGTCTGCCAGTTGTGTATTGTTCGCCCGCACCGGGCAAGATTATACAAGAGTTGTTGGGATTGCGCAAGTGAGAATTTTTTGGTTGTCAAACTTAATGCGATATCACTAAATAAGTTTTTATATGGCATAAAAATTGCATATTAAATAGAAAACATGAGAAGGCTGCTTCAAAGAAAGACATAACAGCAACCAGAAAGAAGAGAATATGGCAGGAAATTACGAAATACCAGGTGGGTTGGCATGGGTGAAGAACAATTTGCATGTAATTATTGGCAACGAACCCCTGGAAGAGATTATGGCATTTGGTGATCGCTGGCGCAATATGGGGCATATGCCGCTTGTGCATGTGATCAGTCCCTGTATGGATAACGGACGTATGTGGGATCAACACAAAGATCCATCCGGTTTGATAGATAATGTTCCATCTCATATTGATATGTTTATTGTGGATTTCAACAACCGAAATGAGCCGGAAGTGCCTAAGATGTGGTGGACAAATGAATGGCTGCTTTGGGAATATAAGGGTGGGTATGTGAAATTCAATGGAGACCACAGTCAGTTCGTACGTAAGTTTGGCGTTGATCCAGAAACGGATCCTGTACAGCCGCCTGCTACTGGAGGGGGGATAACTGTCAGTGGAGGTGCAGCGGATGTGAATATCCATCTGGTGTGCCCGCACTGTGGAAAACAAATCTTCTGATCTTTGTTAATAAATGTTATCCAAAACACATCGCGTTTGCGAGGGGCGCAGTGCGTTTTTTATTTTTCAGTAAAGGTATGGGAAGCGGCGTTTTGGCCTGCTACCCAACCAGTTGAGAATGCGGCTTGTAGGTTAAACCCGCCCGTGTCCGCTGCCAGATCGAGTACCTCGCCCGCGAAGAACAGACCATCTACAATCTTGGACATCATCGTGTGTGGGTTGACTTCTTTCAGTGATACACCGCCCATTGTGACCATCCCAGCTTCAAGGGGGAGGGAATCGATTACTTGCAGACGCAGGTCCTTGAGCCAGGCAAGTAGCCTGCGGCGGTCCTGAGCGGTAACCTGATGGCAGGGGCGGTCCAGAGGAATTTTTGTATGATCCGCGCACACTACGATCAACTTCGAAGGCAGAAGACGTTTGAGCATGGTGCGGACATACTGCTTACCGCCCTGATCAAGCTCACGCAGGAGGCGTGCGTCTAATTTCTTCTCATCGAGAGCAGGTTTGAGATCAATAGATATGGTTACATGTTTGCCGGCTCGCAGCGCGTCAACAATTTCTCCGCTGTGGGAGAGAACGACAGGGCCAGAGATACCAAAGTGAGTAAAAAGCATTTCCCCAAAGGCATCAAATTTCTTTTTATGGTTAAAAAATACGTTAAGGCGAATGTTACGAAGAGACAGACCCTGCAGGCGCTGTGCGGTGCTGCCGGCGGTCTTGAGGGGAACAAGTGCGGGGCGAAGGGGAACGAGCGTGTGCCCGACCGCCTGCGCCATATAGTAGCCGTCGCCGGTTGAGCCGGTACCGGTGAAGGTTGACCCTCCCGTGCAGAGGATGACCGCTTTTGTAGGAATGGTTTGCTTATCACGCATTCCAACTGCAGTGATTCTTCCGTTCTTTATGATCAGATGGTTTACTGGTGAACGCAGTGCAATACGCACACCTGATTCGTGCGTCCATTGTGATAACTGCTGGGTAATAAAAGCGGCATCACCGTTTGAAGGAAATATGCGCCCGCCGCGTTCGGTTTCTGTGTTAATGCCGATAGTTTTGAGGAATTCCAGCAGATCATCTCGAAAGAAGTGTCCAAAAGCCTGGTGCAGGAAGCGTCCATTGGGACCAAAATGATTAATAAATGCGGGCAAATCAACAGAATTGGTTAGATTACAGCGCCTCTTGCCGGTGATAGACAGTTTTTTGCCGGGCGCGTCTGTTTTTTCCAGTAATATTACTCGTGCGCCAGCCAGCGCTGCCTGTCCGGCAGCCATCATTCCGGCTGGTCCCGCGCCGATCACTATAACGTCATAGGTTTTATTTTCATTCATGGTCATGGTTAACTATAATCGAGATTAAATGGAATCCAGCGTATTACTTATCTGAGTACGAGAGATTCATACAAGCATATTCTTAAATATAAATATTATTTCTCCCGTCGAAATATATACTTGAATCTGACGGATAAAAGTGTTATTATTGTTATACTCTTTGTAAAAGACCTTGTTGATCGATCCGGTGGAGGGTAATTACGGACCATCATCGAGGTCTTTTATTTTGTTGGGATTTATTTAATCAGAGAGTGGAAAATATGGAAAAAAAGCCTCTGGTATAATTACTTTTATGTTCCCCGCAGTCTCATTGGATATTGAAACAACAGGTTTGGACCCTCATCGTGACGCAATTATCGAGATTGGCGCGGTTAAATATGACGGGAATCAGATTGTGGGGAAGTGGCACTCTCTCATCAATCCGCAGCGGTCAATTCGTCCTATGATCACCCAGCTAACAGGGATTGACGCCAAGATGGTGGCATCCGCTCCTCAGATTTCAGCGGTTATTCAAGGATTCGCGGATTTCGTGGGGGATTTGCCGGTGATTGGTCATAATATTTCATTTGATCTATCCTTTTTAGGAAACCACCATAATTTTGATAATAACCCTGTTATTGACACATTTGAAATTGCCGCAGTCATTTTGCCCTCTGCGCCAAGATATAGTTTGGCATCTTTGGTCGAGGAATTAAGTATTGAAAATCAGTCTCCGCATCGTGCTCAAGAAGATGCTGATGCAACACTGGAAGTATTTTTATGCCTAATGGAAAAAGCACGTGCCCTGCCTGTACACTTGATCGCTGAGATAGTTCAGTCCTCAAAGAATATTGGCTGGGATGGGCGCTGGTTTTTCTCGCAGTTACTGCGGGAACAATCGAAAACTCCCATAAAAGCGCGGTCTGTAAAGCAGAAAGAATATGGCGTACTTTTCTCGGATCCTTCAGAGATCCTTGCCCCACCGATGAAAACTAACGATGAAATTCAACCTTTAGATGTGGAAGAAATCACGGAGATATTGAGCCCGGGCGGCATATTCTCACAGTATTTAAATAATTTTGAATCACGGAATGAGCAAATCGAGATGCTGCAGGCAGTTACTAATGCGATTTCGGGAAGCCAGCATTTGATGGTGGAAGCCGGTACTGGCATTGGTAAAACGTATGCGTACCTGATTCCCGCCGCGTTGTGGTCGACAAAGAACAATTCCCGGGTGGTGATCTCGACTAATACGATCAATTTGCAGGATCAATTGATGAATAAAGATATACCTGATGTCAAGAAGGCATTAGGCATCGATCTGCGGGCAGCTGTCCTAAAAGGGCGCTCAAATTACCTGTGTCCGAGGAGGCTGCAGGCGCTGCGCCACCGTAAACCGCGGGACGTGAGCGAGCTGCGTTTATTGGGAAAAGTTCTCGTGTGGTTGGAGTCTGGGGGCAGCGGTTTTTTGAATGAACTCACCCTGACCGGTCCTGCCGAAAAGGAGGCATGGGTGCGGATATCCGCGCAGGATGAATCCTGCAACATGGAAGCTTGCGTAAGCAGAATGGGCGGCGGTTGCCCTTATTTTCACGCTCGGCAATCAGCGCTTAATGCGCATATCATTGTTGTAAACCACGCGCTGCTGCTTTCGGACGTGATAGCAAACAACCGGGTTCTTCCGGAATATAAATATTTAATCGTGGATGAGGCGCATCATCTGGAAGATGCTTCGACTAATGCGCTTAGCTATCGCGTTACCCGCAGGGAAATCGAGCGATTATTCTCTGAGTTGGGTGGAGTCAATAGTGGTGTTTTAGGAAGAACTATCGAGATCACTGAAAAACATTTGAAACCTTCTGATCAAGCAGGCGCAGCAAAAATGGTAGGAAAAGCATCAGATCTTGCTTTCCGTGCGGAAAACAAATTCAGAACTTTTTTTGTTCAGTTGGATGCTTTTCTGGAGGATGAACGAAACGGCAAACCTCTAAGGGAGTACGGGCAGAAGGTTCGGGTAGTCCCATCTACACATACTATACCAATTTGGTCTGAGGTTGAGATTTCCTGGGATGCGGCGGCACAGCCAGTAGATAGTCTTCGAAAGATGCTAGATCAACTCCACCATGACCTGGCGGATGAGATACAAATGAATGATGAAGAGATCGAAGTGCTGCTTGGTGATTTAGCAAGCATTGTGCGGCGCCTGCAGGAAGTGCACCGTTTCATTAACGCGATGGTGTTTGATCTTGACTCAGGTTACATTTATTGGATAGAGGTTGATTTCCGTTTCAGAAAACTTACTCTGAACTTTGCTCCGCTGCATATTGGAATGTTGATTGAAAAATATTTATGGCATTCGAAAGAAAGCGTAGTGATCACATCCGCGACAATGACGACTATTGAGCAAGAAAATGATAATGAAGACTTTCAAATATTTGTGAATGATACTGCGGAATTAATGGGTGATTTTGATGAATTAGTGGATGATTCTGAAAAATATAAGGTGGATGGGTCTTTTTATTACATTAAATCCCGCTTGAATGCGGATGGAGTGGAAGAAAAATTGCTAGGCTCACCATTTAATTTTAAGAAGTCAACACTGCTTTTCATTCCAACAGATATGCCAGAGCCGGCGGATTTTCGCGCTTACCAGCAATATTTGTCGCGTGCAATTTCACAAACGGCAAAAGCGACCAGCGGCCGCATGCTGGTATTGTTTACATCCTATAAGCAACTGAGGGCAACCTCTCAGGTGATCACACCACTGCTGGCAAAGGATCATATTCAAGTATTTGAACAGGGCGGGGGCGCATCTGCTTCTTCTCTGCTGGAATCTTTTATAAAAACGAAACGGGCTGTGCTGTTAGGTACACGGTCTTTTTGGGAAGGTGTGGATGTGCCATTATCTGTATTGGTGATCACAAAACTCCCGTTTGATGTACCCAGCGACCCGATTATTGCCGCGCGGTCAGAAACATTTGAGAACCCTTTTTACGAATATACAGTGCCAGAGGCGATCCTCCGGTTTCGGCAGGGATTTGGGCGGCTGATCCGTACTCAATCAGATCGGGGTGTGGTGGCTGTGCTGGATCGGCGTGTACGGTCAAAACAGTACGGGCCTCAATTCCTGCATTCACTTCCTCACTGCCATCTATTGGAGACAACAATCGAGGATCTTCCGGGTGAAGCTGCGCGGTGGTTAAATATCTAATATTTTTTCCTTCTTTAACTAATTTATTCCAAAATGGTCACTTTCATTTCCATAGGCGCTACTTGTTTAAGCATCGCTTGCGCGGGGCAGTATTTATTTGCAGATAGTTCGACTGCTCTTTCGACTGCTTCTCGGGAAATATCTTTTCCACTGATCACATATTCAATCGATAGATGGGTAAACACTTTCGGGTGTTCATCACTACGTTCTGCGTGAACCTTAACCTCAAAGTTACCGATTTCCTGCCGCTTTTTACGCAGAATAGAGACCACATCCATAGCGGTGCAGCCAGCCAAACCAATCGCTAATAATTCCAATGGGCGGAAACCATCATCATCTCCTCCTACGTTTGGGCTGGTTCCCAACGGCACTTTAAATCCAGAATCGGATGTACCTTCAAAACTCATCCGTTCTTTCCAAATTACCTTTGCGTCCATATTATTCCTTTCACTACCCCAATCCAGGGGTTATTGGTTGTTATCAGGTAAATCCAGCTGCTGTTTCATAACCACATTTTGGGCAAATAAGATTAAGCTTGCCATTATATTCCAGGTGTGCAGATCTACATTGTGAGCAAATTGCTCCAAATTCTGGACAGCTGTTTTTGCTCTCTTCGTTTTGTCCAACATTTTTCTGGATACTAGAATTGATGATCTCTTCCCAGACGTTCATCGTTTTCTTAAACGAGCGGCCAGTTAGGCAGCACGTCTATGTCAAGCTCATCCTTGAACCCATTGATGAAGCGGAAATACCCAGCGGTGCCGATCATCGCGGCATTGTCTGTGCACAGTTTTAAGGGAGGGATGTGCACTTGATATTGTTTTTGACTGGTCATCGCCTTGCGCAATGGGCGATTTGCTGATACTCCCCCGGCCACAATAATGTGCTGCGCACCGGATTGTTCAGCTGCATCAAAAGTTTTTTCCACCAGAATATCTACCACAGCTGCTTGAAAACTTGCAGCGACATCATTAACAGGGATAACTACTCCTTGAGATTGTAGTTTCTTTACTTCTCGCAGAACAGCGGTTTTCAATCCACTGAATGAAAAATCCCAGCTGCCTCCCAATCGTGCACGAGGGAATTGAAAAGCTGTAGCGCTGCCGCGTGCGGCAGCTTTTTGGATGGATGGTCCTCCTGGATACGGAAGGTTTAATAATCGAGCGACTTTGTCGAATGCCTCACCCGCGGCATCATCTAATGTGCTGCCAAGGTGTTCATATGTGAGATGTTCTTTCATCAGAATCAGCGATGTGTGACCACCGGAAACGATCAGAGCGATGGCGGGAAATTCCGGTGTGATTAGATCTTTATCATCATCAATATTGATCCATGAGGAATAAACGTGTCCTTCCAGGTGATTAATGCCGATCAAAGGCAGCCCACTGCCTATAGAGAGCGTTTTTGCCATGTTCATGCCTACCACAAGTGATCCGGCTAGTCCGGGGCCGCGAGTGACTGCGATGGCATCGAGTTCATCCAACTCTAAATGCGCTTGCTGCAGGGCTTTCTCAACAACCGGGTAGATTGCGAGGACGTGTTCGCGGGATGCCATCTCTGGAAAGACGCCGCCATATTGTGCGTGCAGCTCGATCTGAGAAGCGACCACATTGGATAAGATGTGTGTACCGTTCACCAAAATAGCTGCGGCGGTTTCATCACAAGAGGACTCAATCGCGAGGATCCGGGTTTTCTTTTTTCTAGAACTTTTAGGATTCATGGTTATTTTATTGGGATTACAAGATCATATGGGTAATCCGCTAGAATTTCAAATTGCCCATTTTTATTTAGATATATTGTATCTTCAATGCGAACACCCATGTTTTTTTCTGGATAATATAAACCTGGCTCAATAGTGAATACCACACCTGGTATGAGGAGGTCATCTAAGGCGGATGTGATGCCGCTGAATGGCTTCTCATGGACATTCATTCCCAATCCATGTCCTATGCTGTGTAGATATCCTTTTTTGGTATTGCTATTATCTGCAATTGTCTCATGTCCTATTTCCGAGAACAATTGGCAGGTTCTTTCCTGAAATATTTTAAAAGGTTGCCCTACCTGAAGCTTATCAATTATCCGGTGGTGGACGCTTAGTACCTGCTGATGGAGAAGGGTTACCTCATTTGAAGCATAGCCCAGACACCAGGTACGCGTGAAGTCGTAAAAATATCCGCCGCCCGCCTCACAGGGAAAGATATCGAAAACAATTGGTTTTCCCAGCGCAATCACATCATCAGGGTTGCCGCTGTTGTGCGGGACACCTCCGTCTCGACCGATGGAGAAAATCGTGTCTTCTGGATTGTCTGCACCTAATTCAGCCAGCCATAATCGGATACGGCTCTTCACATCTTTAACGGTGATGGGTGTCCCATCCGGGAAAACAAGATGATCGTTGATGATAATCTGCCCTTGCAGAAAGCACCGGACACGATCTACCACTTCGGTTGTAATTTTGCCCATTTTTCGAATGTGTTCTACCTCCTGACAACCTTTTGTCATCCGAGCCTGGGCGATCACACTGTCTTTGAGGAAACTAATAAACTCAATTTTTGGGAGAATCAATTTTAATTGCTCAATTAATGAATAACCGTAGCTTAGATCAACCATTCCGGAAATCGCAACTCGACCACAGGTCAAATCCATCTCTTCCATCGTTTCTTTTATTCTGGCAGCAATACTTGCGGATAGGTCGCCATTGTTTTTCCGAAGATATTCATTCAATGGTTTGTTGGAAAAATAGGAATGGGTTTCAAGTCCGGTTTTGGCTGCTTCCTCCCGTTCCATGTCTACTAGATGATAAAGAATGGGGTCTCTCCCGCGAAGTTTGAAAAGATTGGCCTGGTTGACATGCTGAATACCGGTGAAATAGACCATATCAGGATTGTTTTGCAAGCCGCCTGTGATCCACAGCGCGTCTATATTTTGATCCTCCATTAAGCGGTCAAGATCTCTCTTCATTGGTTATATCTCATACTCATTATTCTTGATTCAGCAGAACTTGCTTTAGCCCAAGTAAGAATGCCTTCTCCTGGGTTGGAAAGATAGTTCGGGGGTCGAATAGCGCCTGGCCGTTTTCAATTCTAGCGATGATTGGAAAAGGTAAAGCACGGAGGCGTGCAAGGAATTTATTGGCTTTAGGAATGTCAAGTGCCAATAAATATGTAGGAAGGGTTTCGCCGGGAAGGCTTCCACCCCCTACCATTGAATATCCGTTTATAACGTTTCCCTGTCTAATTGATTTTTGCCAGCCCAGAGCTCTTTGATGGATTGTGCCCTTGTCCAGAGCGATCATTTTCCAGATCGGAATTTTGTCTTCTGCTTCTCCTTTTAGATAATGGATGAGTGTGGCAGAGATGCCAGACAGGCATGTTTTGTCCGCACGCACAGCGCGTGCTAATGGATGACGCTTAATCTTTTTCATGAGGTCTGATCTGCCAATAATAATGCCTGCCTGCGGGCCTCCCAGTAATTTGTCACCTGAAAAACAGATGATGTCCGCACCCGCTGAAATTGCTTCAGATACAGTGGTTTCATGCGCTAACCCATAAGATCTGGTATCCATCATTGCGCCTGAACCGAGATCGTAAACAAAAGGCACAGAGTGTTTGTGGGTTGCTGCCACTACCTCCTCAAGTTTTGGTTCGGTGGTAAAGCCAATGATTTTGAAATTTGAGTGATGAGCGTTGAGGACTAATGAAGCTCCATCTTCAAGTGCTAGAACATAATCAGATAAATGGATGCGGTTGGTTGTTCCAATAGGGATCAACTTTGCGCCTGACTGTCGCATCACATCTGGAACACGAAATCCTCCGCCGATCTCAACAAGCTGCGAGTTTGGGATAATGACTTTTTTGTGTTTTGCAAGCGCGGTGAGAACAAGAAGGACAGCTGCTGCATTATTGTTTACCACCAGTGCGCTTTCCACACCCGTTAATTTTTTCAAAATTTCTTCTGTGTGTATAGATCTTTTTCCCCGTTTACCTTTCTGGAGATCGAATTCGAGATTGTTGTAGCTGGCGGAAACCGTCTGCATGGCTTTAATGGTGTCGTCACTCAATGGCGAGCGGCCTAAATTGGTGTGCAGGATGATCCCGCTGGCATTGATCACAGGATATAAAGATGGCTGGACCCATTCCATTGCGAATTTATTCGCTTCCCTAATGATTACATCAACATTTGGCAAAGGAAGGCCGGAACGCATTTTTTCACGAATTTGATCTAGGGACTGCCGAATGGCTTTTATGGCCAAGTCCCTGCCTACCATGTTGATTAATGTGTCTGCGGCAGTGGATAGTAAGATAGTATCAACTGATGGAATAGTGCTGAGATCAACTTTCGGCATTTTCGTCTGCCTTAAAGGTTGCTTTTTCTGCCATCCTGAGAAGCATCTCTAATAGTATAAATCCGATAGAAATGATGACAATGATTAAGTTTGTTAGGATTCGCCCTAACTGTAGCCAGGCGATTAGAGCTAGGAAAACACCGAAAAAGATCGCCTCACGGATAAGTACTTTACTCAGAACAACCTGATTAGCAAATCGGCGCTGAATGAGGTAACTAATTGGAAGCGCGATACCTGATCCAATTATTGTGAGAAAGAAAAAAAACATCCAACGGGGTCCTAAGGTCGGTTCATAAAATATGAAAATAAATGCCAGTCCCCCTCCGCCGAGGATGGTTAAGAAAATGCTTGAGATTAGAATTTTTCCAAAAGGAGGTAGATAAGAATTTCGCATCATATTTCACTGATTATAACGCAAGCATCTAAAGAGGATTCTCTGCCTGTGCAATTTAAACAAGTTCATTCTTATAAAAACATGACCTTTTCACTATAGCAAGTATAATTTCATGCTAATCCAGAACAGGGAGGGATGTTTGATCAATAAACTTAAATTACAATATTTTACTTTCCCAAAATCATTCAGAATTCTTGCAGCTTCAACGTTTATCGACCGCCTTGGTGGGGCATTAATCTTTCCTTTTCTGTCATTATATGTCGCACAAAAATTCAATGTAGGAATGACAGAAATTGGGCTGATCTTTGGTTTGTGGTCAATCAGCAGTCTGATTGGTAGTATGGTAGGGGGCGCGCTAGCAGACAAATTTGGCCGAAAAGTCATCATTATTTTTGGGCTTGTTTCCAGCGCGGTTACCGGCATATTGATGGGGTTGGTGACGGATCTATCTGCGTTTTATTTATTAGCGTTAGTGGCTGGGATATTCTCTGATATTGGGCATCCTGCTCGACAAGCAATGGTTGCGGATTTATTAGAAGGAGAACAGAGAGCGGAAGGATTCGGTGTTTTACGCGTGGTCGCGAACCTGGCAATGGTATTTGGCCCAGCAATCGGCGGGGTGTTGGCTGGTGTTTCTTATCTGCTCTTATTCATTATCGATGCGTGCGCTAGCTCGATCACTGCCCTGATAGTTCTTTGGGCGATACCGGAAACAAAGCCAGCTGATGTTGAGGGTGCAAAATCTGAATCAGTGTTGGAAATAGTTGGGGGATATCGTGAGGTCGTAAAGGATAAAATATTCATGGCATTTATCTTCGCGATGGTTATTGTCATTTCGGTGTATACACAGATGTACAGCACATTGCCTGTATTCCTAAATCGTGTGCATAATGTTCCCGCACAGGGTTTTGGTTATATGATGAGCATGAATGCCGCAATGGTAGTTCTGTTCCAATTGTGGATCACAAAGCAAATAAAAATATTCTCACCGATGTTAATGATGGTACTTGCTTCCGCTTTATATGGAATCGGTTTTATCCTATATGGGTTTGTGAATACATATGCGATGTTCTTTATTGGTATGGCGATCATAACCATTGGGGAAATGGTGCATATGCCGGTTGCACAGTCTCTGGCTGCGTTCTTTGCACCAGCGAACATGCGCGGGCGGTATATGGCAGTCTTTGGATTGGGATGGGCGATACCCAACAGCGTTGCGCCTTTTATGGCTGGTTTGGTTATGGACAATTATGACCCGTATTGGGTGTGGTATTTTGCAGGGGTTCTGGCGGTTATAGCAGTTATTTGTTTTGGATTGCTTCAGTATAAAGTTGGAGACAAGGTTGCTGCGTACATGCTAACGGATAAAAATGATTAATAAAGAAACCCAATGCTAAAGAACATACAATCAAAAATGAATGAGTATCCCCGCAACTTCTGGGTGCTGATTGGCGCTCTTTTTATAGATCGGGTTGGGGGAGCGCTTATTTTTCCATTTCTTTCACTCTATATTACAAGCAAATTTAACGTTGGTTTGACGCAGGTCGGCGCAATTTTCGCTGTGCATTCCCTCTCTTCCTTTGTGGGCAATATGGTGGGTGGTGCGTTAGCTGATAAATATGGGCGCCGTTCAATGCTTATCATCGGGTTGGTCTTCAGCGCGGGCGCATCCTTGGGAATGGGTTTTGTAGAGGACTGGGAATTGTTTTATTTGCTTGCCTTCCTCACTGGATTTATATCAAATTTTGGAGGTCCTGCTGTGCAGGCGATGCTTGCTGATATTCTCCCGGTTGAGAAGAGACCAGATGGGTTTGGACTTCTGAGAGTAACGATGAATCTGGCAGTAACAATCGGGCCTGCCATTGGTGGTGTATTGGCAGGAATTAATTATCTACTGCTCTTTATTATTGATTGTGTGGTCAGTATTATTACTGCAATTATTGTCTATTTTGCTCTACCGGAGACCAAGCCAAAGACACCGGAAGGAGAGAAAGAAGAGAGTATTTTGCAGTCTTTTGGAGGGTATAAAAAGGTTTTTAGAGATAAATTATTCCTGGCTTTTCTCTTCCTTACGACATTCACCGCAATCGTATATATGCAGATGAACTCAACGCTTTCGGTTTATTTACGTGATTTTCACGGTACTTCACCTCAGGGTTTTGGATATATCCTGAGTTTGAATGCCGCTATGGTGGTTATGTTCCAATTCTGGGTAACAAGAAAGGTGAAAAAGCATCATCAATTAAGCGTGATGATAGTAGGCAATTTGCTGTACGCAGTTGGTTTTGCGATGTATGGCTTTACGAATATGTATTGGGGCTTTTTAGCTGCTATGGTGATCATCACAATTGGCGAGATGATAATTGCACCTATTGTACAAACAATGGTCGCTAATTTAGCTCCAGAGGATATGCGCGGACGATATATGGCTGCGTATCACTTAGGTTGGGGAATAGCCTCCGCTGTCGGGCCGTTGGCGGCAGGGATCGTTATTGATAATTACAATCCTAATTGGGTGTGGTATGCAGGCGGAATCATCTGCTCGATGGTTGCATTGGGATATTTCATATTGAAAACCCGTGTAGGAGAGAGATTTCAACCACTTTCAGGGAAAAACTGACCTGGCAGCCATCTAATAAGAATAGAGTATGAGATAATACATTTTGTCAAATTAATCTGAATTAAGTAAAAAATCACCTATGGGAAAAAAAACAAAAAAACATAAATTTTCTTCAACAAAGTTAATTCTTAAAGATCCGGTTCCTGCGGATATTGAAATCGCTCAGGAAGCTGTATTAAAACCAATCACACAGATAGCGGAGGAACTTGGTCTACTTCCAGAAGAAATCGAAATGTATGGCACCTACAAGGCTAAAGTTCGGTTGGGAGTTCTTGAGCGGCTCAAAGATATGCCAGATGGTAAGTATATCGATGTTACCGCAATTACCCCAACCCCATTGGGAGAGGGAAAGACTACTACAACAGTAGGCCTTAGCCAGGCATTGGGAGCGCATCTTGGAAAAAGTGTCATCACATGCATTCGGCAGCCATCTCAAGGGCCTACATTCGGGATAAAAGGCGGAGCGGCTGGAGGGGGATATAGCCAAGTGATACCTATGGAAGATTTAAATCTTCATCTTACCGGGGATATTCACGCTATTACTGCTGCAAATAATCTGCTGGCGGCAGCGATTGATACCCGAATTTTTCATGAAAGCCGGCAATCAAACAAAGCGCTGTTCAAACGTCTTTTTCCTAAGGATAAAAACGGAAACCGGTTTTTTGCCAGGGGAATGCTCAACCGATTACAAAAACTAGGGATCAATAAGACAAATCCAGATGAGCTAACAAAAGAAGAATGCTGCCGATTAGTACGTTTGGATATTGATCCAGATACGATAACATGGATGCGGGGGATTGATACGAATGACCGATATTTAAGAGAGATCACAATCGGGCAAAGTCCTTCAGAAAAAGGGGTTGAACGTCAATCTGGATTCTACATCACGGTTGCCAGTGAGATCATGGCAGTGCTTGCTTTAACCACTGATTTGGCAGATATGCGTCAACGGTTGGGGGAGATGGTCGTGGCGTTAGATAAGCAGGGAAACGCGGTGACGGCAGATGATTTAGGAGTTGCAGGGGCGTTAACGGCATTAATGAAGGATGCGATCAAACCAACATTAATGCAAACGCTGGAAGGAACACCTGTGTTTGTGCATGCTGGTCCATTCGCGAATATTGCGCACGGCAACAGTTCGATTCTTGCTGATAAGATCGGATTGAAACTGGCGGATTATGTCATTACCGAGTCGGGTTTTGGCGCAGATATGGGAATGGAAAAATTTTTCGATATAAAATGCCGCACTTCCGGGTTAGTTCCATCTGTCGTTGTGCTGGTGGCTACGATTCGTGCATTGAAGATGCACGGAGGTGGACCAACCGTTTCTGCCGGAAAACCGCTTGATTATACATACTTAAGGGAAGATTTGGAACTTCTTGAAAAAGGAATGAAAAATCTTTTGCATCATATTTCTATAGCGAAAAAATTTGGTGTGCCGGTTGTGGTGGCAGTTAATCAATTTTACTCAGATACACCAGCAGAATTGGAGTTGGTGCGAAAAATAGCCGTAGAAGAAGACGGCGCAGTGGATGCGGTGATCAGCAACCATTGGGCACTGGGAGGAAAAGGGTCTATGGATCTGGCGAAAGCGGTTGTTAGTGCTGCAGAACAACCCTCTCAATTTAAATTTCTATATCCGTTGGATTGGACGATCAAGCAGAAAATTGAAACGATTGCCAAAGAGATTTATGGTGCGGATGGAGTGGAGTATTCCCCGGAAGCTGAAGAACGTATCGCTGAATACACACGGCTTGGGTTTTCTGAACTGCCAATCTGTATGGCAAAGACGCACCTTAGTTTGAGCCATGATCCCAAGCTGAAAGGTGTTCCTAAAGGATTTATCATTCCCGTCAGGGATGTTCGCGCGTCTGTTGGTGCGGGATTTTTATACCCGGTGCTGGGAAAAATCAGTACGATGCCCGGGTTATCCACACGTCCGGCGTTTATGGATATCGATGTTGATTTGGCAACGGGAAAGATATTAGGGCTGTCTTAGCGAAACAAATCCGCGGATTTCTGATGGTCTGCGGATCATTTTTACCTAATGGCTATGAAAAATAAAAAACTTCTTATCTTTGTTTTTTTTCTAATTCTGAATTTTCTGCCGCAGATATTTGTCCTCTTATCACAGCCAGATAATTTGATGAACTGGTATTTAACTGATGATGCTTTCTACTATTTTAAGACAGCCCAGAATATTGTCGAAGGAAATGGGATCACTTTTGATGGTCTTGCGTCAACTAATGGGTTTCATCCTTTGTGGATGGTTATTTGTGTACCTGTTTTCGCATTAGCAAGGTATGATCTTTTTCTTCCTTTGAGGGTTATTGCAGCTATTCAGATTCTAATGAATGCTGTCTCAGGTTGCCTCCTATATTTGATATTTTCTAAAAATATTTCAAAAACCACAGCTTGGATAGTCGCGATTTTTTGGATGTTCTTTCCACCTATTCATGAATTAACTACGAAATCGGGACTTGAAACTGGACTGAACGCTTTTATGCTGATAGCCTTAATATATGCTTTGTCTAAGTTATCATGGAGCGAGAGTGATGAAAATCATTTTTGGGAAATATTTTGGGTTGGTTTATGCGGAGCTGGTGTTCTTTTAAGCCGCTTGGATAATATCTTCATATTAATTATGGCAGGTGTGTGGTTGGTGTTCCGGAGGAAACGTATTAGCAATATTTCTCAGATAGATTTTCTGTTGATACTGGTTTCGGCCACGGCCAGCTTTTTCTTTAGGTTAGAGTCTAACGAGAATATTTTTGATTACTTGTCTTTCCTTTATTTTCTAATTGGTTTTTCAATGGTTATTAAACCAACGCTCCTTTATTTTTTTCAGTGTTATGAATCTGATCCTGAAAAAACAACGATCAGGCATCTCATTAAACCTTTTCTGGCAATCAGCTTATCGAGTGGGATGATCTTCATAATTCTTTACGTCTTACATGATATCTTGCATGTATTGATAGGTTTTCCGCGTTCCGCTGTAATAATCGATTGGGTTTTCTCGTTATTCTTAATCGGCGGGTATCACTTGTATCTTGTAAAAAGAGATTTGGTGAATGGATCAAAAAAAGAGGATGTTTCTCTGAAAAATAATTGGCGCGTCTGGATGAGAAGAGCAGTGGGGTATTTCTCGCCGATTAGTATTACTTTGATTATTTATCTAATTATCAATTATCGCTATGCCGGCACAGCGATGCCTGTCAGCGGTCAAATAAAACGCTGGTGGGGAACATTGCCGAATACGGTTTACGGACAACCAATAAAAACTTTTACTGGAGTGATCAAAGAGCTGCTTGATCCAAGTCATGAGAGAGGACCTTTCTGGTTACTTATGCAGCCACTCGACGTTGCTGCTAACAAACTGGAGGTTTTTCTGGGGTATCCTCAGACGGAAAATGTGTTTGGCCTTGTCAATATTTCGGTTATTGCAGGGGTAATAATTTTAGTTGTTGCGCTTCTCTTTTTCGGCAAACAATCCGGAAAATTTAAAAAATATGCACTTACCCTTGCCCTGCTCCCAATACTCACAGGCGCCTTGTTTCATGCTATGTCATATAAATCAACCGGGTATTTACACGCAAAAAGTTGGTATTGGATAGGGGAAATGATTCTGATCATTTTATTTTTAAGTATCTTATTAACTATTATTCTTGAAATAGTTGAAAAGAGATCGTGGGGAAAAAAATTTACTTCTATTTCAACTTTCCTTGTGTGTGGTGTTTTATGGGGAATGTTTTCCTTGTCTATTCTCCAGCAGTTTCCACTTAATGGAAAAGTTCCTCTTGAATATGATATCGATGGGGAGGTGCAATTCATCAGGTCTCAAACAAATCCGGGGGATGTGATAGGGATGACCGGGGGAGGTTTGACTGCATATTTTGTGCCAGACCGAACGATATTAAATCTTGACGGTCTGATTAATAGCGCTGATTATTTTAGGAGATTACAAGATGGGGCAGTAACCGAATATTTAATCGAAAACAATATGAGATATGTTTATGGGGAAGAATTAATATTTTTAGATAGCGATCCGTATCGCTGGATCTTTGCAGACACTCTAACTGTTTTGGAAAAAGGTCCATATTTCTATTTATATGCCTACCAACCTGTCATAACTCCGTGAGGTGTTTGAAGAACTAAAGGGAACGAAAAATCTAGGATCATCAATGATCGGAAAATTGGATTGTTGAATGTTATTTCGTATTTAGAAAAGCACCTTGGTAAAAAAGCAATTAATGGTTATTTCCAGAACGAGAAATTTTTAGGAAAGAAGTTTTCTTTTTAAAGAAATCACCCCGGATTACTCCGGGGTGATTGGGCTTTTAGGATGCTTTCTTCTCTTTTTCTTTTTGTGCTGGTTCTTCACTTTTCTTAAGCTGCTTTCTCTTTTTAAAGTAGCGGATGATAAAGAAGACCGGCAGGAAGATCACAACCAGGAGTGGGGCGATGAAAATAATTATCCATATAAGCATATCAATAAGGAATTTTCCGCTATTGACTAGCGCTTGAATCGCTTTTTGAATTTCAACACCAGGCTGCCACTTTCCAATTGTGATTGGTTCTATGGCGGCTTTTGCCTGCAGATAAACGCTGACTGCTGATAATTGGGCTGATTCGCGATAGTATTTAATCTGCCCTTGGATCATTTCAATTTCTTCTCTCACAGATGTCAGTTCACGGAATACTATAATGACATCCTCAGTTCGATAAGCATCGTTCATGATCTTTAGCAGTTGTTCTTCAGCTGCTTCCAAATTGCGTAATCGGGATTCCAGGTCGGTTACTTGGCTGGTAACATCCTGCCCAGATAGATCTTCATTTAGTACATCAATATCTGGATCGTCGACGAGCGCTTTTATTTGAATTAGAGTCTGATCTAATTTTTCAGCAGGAACGCGCACCGTTATATTTGCAATTGGCACCTCAAGGCCTTGACTGGTTGTGGTTTTATAAATGTTTAAATTTACAACAAAACCACCCATTCCTTCTGCCATCTTTGCGATAGATTGCATTGCTGAGGAGGGATCTGGCACCACGATAGATAAGCTGGCATTCTTGATCACGATCCGTTCAGCATTGATCTCTGTTGATTCATAACTAAAACCCGCTGAAGAATCTCCTTCATAAACATTCTCTGACATATCCATGCGAGGTGCTTCAGCAGCGGTCATGGGTAATCCCATTTTCTGTTCCGCTTCATAATCCAAACTACTTTCAACGGCCTTTGGCGCGAGAGCGCACGAAGAAAGCATTATCGACACGGATAATATTACAAGCCACAATTTGCTATTTTTCATTTTCTACTCCTTTTGATAAAAGTTTCTGTGTTTAGATTAAGACGAAAATGTGTATAAAAAAGTTCCCTTACCAACCTTCTGCCAATCTGAGGGCATGACGCCAGGGCAATCCGCTTGTTTTAATACGATCCTGAACTGCTGTGTAATCATAAGAAATTCGGCGAAGTTCCCATGTGCTTTTATCTGAGTCGAAGATTGCATAAGATGCTCTAGGGTCATGGTCTCGCGGTTGTCCGACAGAACCAGGATTGAGGATTGTTTTAGAAAGAATGGGTGTTTTATGGTAATCCACCATGTGTCCTGAAGGATGTTTATCGATACCTTCCTTCCAGATAGCGGGAACATGAGTGTGCCCTACCATGCAGATGCGGGTGTTGAAATACGAGAAAGTTCTTACTGCGGTCATATAATCCATCACATAATCCCATACAGGATTACGTGGACTTCCATGGACAAGAGTGACATCCCCTTCAATGATTTTTTCTGGCAAGCTCAGTAAGAATTTCTGACTTTCAGCATTTAGTATCCGCTTTGTCCACGTGATCGCTAAGCCGGCTTCGTGATTAAAGGTTTGCTGGTCCACTTCGCCCAAGGTAGCGGCATCATGGTTGCCGCGTACGCATAAAAGATTGGGGAGTCCACGCACTCGCTCAATACATTCATTAGGGTCAGGCCCATAACCAATCAGATCACCTAAACACCAATACGCATCCATGTTCCCCGCTATGGATAAAACGGCTTCTAAGGCGGTAAGATTTGAATGAATGTCAGAAAACACAAGAATTCGCATGTCTTTTCAGGCTCCTTCAATTAACCAAGATTGTAAATGCTGTATGACCTTCTCCGCGACATCGCTCTTTGACATCATGGGTAATTGTTCTGTAGATCCATCTGAATATATTAATAAGACCTTGTTTGTATCCACTCTAAAACCAGCTTGTGGGTCAGAAATATCGTTAGCAACGATCATATCCATTCTTTTGTCATTTAGTTTTTCTTTGGCGTTTACTTTAAGGTCTTTGCTTTCTGCAGCAAACCCGATCACTTTAAGATCCAGCTCTTCGTTTTTCTTAACTTCCGCGACATCTTTCAGGATATCTTTAGTAGGTTTGAGTTCAATTGTATTCATTCCTGAATCTTTTTTGATCTTTTCTGTTTTGATTACCTTTGGGCGGAAATCGGCTACAGCAGCTGCCATTATCAAAGCCTGCGCGTCCATGATCTCTTTAAGAACAACGGTGTGCATATCCTCAGCACTTTTTACGGGGATCAAGGTGCAGCCAGCCGGGGATGAAAGCGTTGTTGGTGCAGAAATAAGGGTTACATCACTGCCGGCGTCCAATGCTGCCTGTGCTATTGCATAGCCCTGCTTCCCAGAAGAATAGTTAGTAAGGATACGAACAGGGTCAATCGCTTCCTGTGTTCCACCAGCAGTAACAACGATTTTTTTGCGTTTTAGTGGATTTGTACGTGAGAGATGGTATCTGATCATGTTTACAATTTCAACTGGTTCAACCATTCTGCCAAGACCCTTTAATCCGGAGGCGAGATGACCTTCGGCGGGACCGATAAATATAAACCCTCTTTCTTTCAACAGGTTTATATTTTTTTGAGTGATTGAGTTTTTAAACATGCCACCATCCATTGCCGGTACGATGATGATTGGGCAAGCCGCAGCGAGCACAGTAACTGTAAGCAAATTGTCGGCGATCCCATTAGCAATTTTCGCGATTGTATTCGCGGATGCAGGAGCCACAATCAGTAAGTCTGCTGTGCGTGCAAGATTAATATGCACGACATGCCCCTCGCCACCCCAGAGGTCTTGTTCTGTATATGCCTTTTTTCCACTAACGGATTGGATGGATAAAGGGCTGATAAAATTTTTACCAGCTTCGGTGAGAATCGCGTTTACTTCTGCTCCAAGCTTTGTCAGGCGGGAAGCGAGATCGGCGGATTTATACGCAGCGATTGATCCTGTGATTCCAATTACAATCCTCTTTCCATATATTGGGTTACTCATGTTTCACCTGTTTAATTCCCAAATGATCCGCAGCCCTTCTAAAGTGAGCCAAGGTTTAATATGATCAATTACATCTGTGTAGCTGCTAATGCGATGGACGTGACCACCAGTTGCTATGACAACCGTTTCATCTCCTAATTCCTGCTTGAAGCGCTTAACCATCCCTTCTACCAGTGCAACATACCCATAGATCAAACCGGATTGCATCGCATGGCGTGTGTTTGTTCCGATGATTGAGGGTGGTGCAGACAATTCAACTGAAGTGAGTTTAGCCGTCCGTTCGAAAAGTGCTTCCGCTGATAGACCGATCCCAGGGAGGATTGCTCCGCCTAAATATTCATCATCTTCGTTAATGGCATTGAAGGTTGTGGCTGTCCCAAAATCAATCACACAAGATGGGCTTGAGAAAAGGGTTATGGCTGCAACTGCATCTGCGATTCGATCAGCACCAACAGCAGTTGGGTCATCATAGTGGATTTTTACGTTCAGATTCAGATTTGAGTTGACGATAACTGGTTTTTGTCCAAGGTATGTCTCGCACGCTTGAACTACCCTTTCTGTCAGAGGCGGAACAACTGAGGATAAAACAATACCTGAAAAATCAGTTAATGAAACCCCTCTGTTTTCGAGCAAACCGAGAAATTGAAGGCCGTATTCATCCTGCATTCTCTTGTGATCTGTTGATAAACGCCAATGTTCAGTGAGTTCACTGCCTTGGAATAGGCCGATTGCTAGATTTGTGTTTCCGAGGTCAATTGCTAATAAATCAGATTTATTTTTCGTCATGATTATTATGGATGTATTCTATCTTATTTTATATTCTAATTACACAAAGTGATAATTAAATTCACTGTAATGTATAATCCGAAAAGTTACTGAAAGAAGGAGAAAAATGAGTGCGACTATCATTGACGGAAAAGCGGCGGCAAGTTCGATCAGGGAGGCAGTAAAAAACGAGGTGGGAGAACGTTCCGTGGTGAATCTGCCCGTTCCGGGTTTGGCCACGGTTCTGGTGGGTGAGGATCCCGCTTCTCAATCGTATGTGCGGGCTAAACATCGTGCATGTGATGAGACAGGTATTAAATCCTTTGCAATAAACCTTCCTGAAGACATTTCGCAGAAAAAACTTGAAGGGGTGATAAGTGGTCTTGCGCATGACCCTGAAATCCACGGTATCCTTGTTCAACTTCCTCTTCCAAAGGGGCTTGAGGAAGAAAGGATATTAAATACAATCCCGTTGGAAAAAGATGTGGATGGATTCCACCCGATAAATATTGGACGGCTAGCTCAAAAAGGACGTCAGCCGCTTTTTACACCTTGCACACCGTCAGGTATCATCTATTTGTTGAAAAAATATACAAACACTTTGGAAGGTAAACGGGCTGTTATCCTCGGGCGGTCTAATATTGTTGGGATGCCGGTCTCCCTCCTTCTCTTAAGAGAGAATGCAACGATAACCATCTGCCATTCACGGACGAAAGACCTCCCTCTGATCACGAAAGAAGCTGACATTCTTGTCGCTGCGATTGGAAGGCCGGAGATGGTAAAAGGAAGCTGGATCAAACCCGGTGCCGTTGTTATTGATGTGGGTGTTAATAGAGTGGAAGACAGCAGTAAGAAAAGGGGCTACCGTTTGGTGGGGGACGTGGATTTTGAAGAGGCATTAGAGGTTGCCTCTGCGATCACGCCAGTCCCTGGCGGCGTTGGACCGCTAACAATTGCTATGCTAATGAAGAACACGCTGATAGCTGCAAAAAGGGCGGATATATAACCAGGGATGTCAGGTCATTGACGCGCAAATTGGCATAGCGGATTGCGATCAATATCTTTGCTTAATCAACTTGTGCCAATGGGATCAATCCTTACAATAAAAAACACGGCGCCTTAAACTGAACCCCAAAAAACCTATTATAATCACAGAAAGGACACTACCCCGATATTTTTCTCTTTTCTTTATCGGATTTGTCTTACTTCACAATCCGCGTAGCTTTATGGAGAGCGTTAAAAAACTTCTTTGGTCATAGTCGTTTTATTTTTATTGTATTTTTGATTATTCTTGTTTTTACTTTGGGACATCTTCACATACCATAATTGATAATTCGCTCCAATTCGATACGTGTTTTCCTGCATTGGGCATGGCTATGCAACCTGCCCAGCTTATTGTTTTGTATTTATCTTCAATTCTGCAAATAACATCAATCTGTAATTTATATTTCCCAACAGGTAGTGGTTTTTCTTTATGCAAAAAGGCAAATATCATTTTTCCAAGGTTTCCTTCATCAATCAAGATTAATCTACTAATCTCGAACTTTGCTATGTTTATAAACTCTGGTTGGATATGGACCTTTTTAAAGCCCTCTTGACCATTACTGCCATAAAGCCAAGAAAGAGCTCCATATTCATCGGTGTTTATAGAAACCCAAACATTTCCAGTTTTTGGATCTTCTCGTTCCCAATACATCTTTTTTATTATCGCCTTACATAAAACTGGTATATCCTGATTATTGTTTACCACTTTCAGACACACATATTCACCATTTTCTCTTGATAGTGGTTGCAATGAAATATCAATTTCACTACTATTAAGTCTACGCTTAAGGTAATTAATTTCTTCTTCTTGCTCATGATAGATTTCAGGTGGAGTAATAAATATAGCCCTTAAGAAAAAATTAATTGCATCAAAAGTTATTACTATTATTGCCAATTGTATTTCTCCGCGCAAATTGTTAATAAGCGGTATTGGCAAGCTTATGTTTATTATTCCTATGCCGCCAAGCATGGGCAATAATAAAAATATCATTATGAATTTAGCCAATTCCACAATTCTCCCCCTGAGCTTTTTACTAATGCTCATCCATGTTTCTATTACTATCTTTTTCCAGTAACTTATAATTTCTTTCATCTCTCCTACATCGTACATTATTACATGGTGTTAGGGGATACTCGCCTTATGTAATTACTTAAGGTTTAATGTAAGGTTTTATAAGGTTTTCAGCCCGAGTATGTGCAGAGTGAACACACCCCATTATAAATCTCAATTAATCCAATAATACTAGCTCTTTAATCCCCTAGTAGTGTGGAGTGAACTTGTAAATATGCCATTATGCCATTATCGGTTTATCGCCTGGCGAACTTTGCCAGGTGAAAGAGCCCCCCTAGCCGTTCATTTTTTACTTTTCAGCTGCTTTTCCGTATATACCCGGATACATTTTATAAGAATTTGAACCAAAGCCGAGAGAATCCCCACTATCCACTGCACGCTTTGTTAGATCGCTTTATGAATAGCAAGACTCTTATTTTGCAGTGATTTCAATTGACCAACTGCCTTCGGCTCGGATTTCGATGACAACCGTATCATCACTGACTATTACTGTGCCTTCATAAGGGTCAGTGGTGTTCACTAGCAAATCATAATGTTTTCCGTAGCCCTTTACTGCAAAATGCCTACTTTCAGCATTGCCTTTGATTTTAGCCAAATCGGGCGTAGCACCTTTGAAAAAAATTACATCGTCACCCCTTCCTTCAATGACTCCGGGGACAGTTAAGACACGAGCAGATGCTATTGGAAGAACTTCAATTCTCCATTCGCCTGATGCGCTAACTTCAAATCTCGTAGTATGTTCACCATCGCCAAAATCGAGAGGTCTAACTCCATCATAAGGGCCTGTTATATTTACCAGCAAATCTATTGAATTACCATCACTCCCATAATTTTTTACCGCAAAGTGACGGCTGGATGCGTTGCCTGTGATATGTACAATAGCGATTTCGTAGGAGTTATAAAAGTCCACTATCGAATCGCCAGTTCCTGTTAATATAATAGGTTCAGGAGTGGGGGTAGGGGGCAATGGTGTATTTGTGGGTTCAGGTGTATTTGTTGGTGCATTTGCGGTTGATGTTTGATTAACCCCTGCCCTGATAGTTGCTGCAATTTCTGTCGCTAGTAGATTACGATCTATTTCTGTTTGTGGTTCAATTTGGTGTGTGTTACACGAAGCAAGAAATATAACAACTATAAAAATCAAAATAAGCTTATTCATCTTTCGCTCCCTTTGCTTTTCGCAATAATCGATTGTGTGTCATCTTTTCTGTAAAATTGATCACAGGTCCTTTCAATTTATTAGATAATACTCTAACTGCTCTCCATTCTCAAATACAATTTACCATATTCCCATTCTTCACTAACCTCCATCAGAATTGCTGAGACAA
>CBDAFG010000055.1:0-39271 GCA_965195205.1 uncultured Pelolinea sp.
AGCTGTTTGATTGTTGATGTGAGGCTTGGATCAAGCCTGTTTGGAGAAGATTTACCGCGGTTCCCATGAGCCAGGCTTGCCGCGCCTCCTTCGCGGTATTTCTTGATGATCCGTCTGGTTTGCCTCAGGGATATGCCCATCGTCTTAGCTGCCTGGCTGCCTCTGATCTTTCCAGCCTCTACCAAAGTCACTACTTCTATTCTCTTGATTTCTTTTCTTGTCATTGTCACCTTTTTATTGTCCATGGTGACATTATTACTGGTGATTCACATGGATGACATTTAGTGCTTGACAACTACCAATAAGCAGGTAAAATAATAGCATAGATAATGAGACGCTGTATCAAGAAATGGGACACTAATGACTGCGAAAAAAATACAAATTCTAAGCAGAACGATCGCCATTTTGGATTGCTTCAACTTGGATAAGCCAACGTTGGGTGTACGGGAAGTCGCTCGACGGACTGAGCTTTCACCCAGTACGGTTGGGCGCATAATGGCGTATTTGAAAGAAATGGGGATTCTCAATCAGGACTCAGGGACACATTTGTATATGATGGGTTCAAAGGTTTTAGCATGGGCGGGAATTTACACGGTCACTAGCGATGTACGAACAGTTGCGTTGCCAGTAATGGTACGACTGCAGGAGAAGACTCGTGAAACGATCAGTTTGTATGTTCTGGAAGGCAGCGAACGTGTTTGTGTGGAGCGGCTGGAAAGCCCTGAGACAGTGCGAATTGTCGCGCGCGTAGGTAGGAGAATTCCACTTTACGCTGGATCAGCCGGGAAGGTTTTTTTGGCATTTATGAGTAAAAGCAATCGCGAGGAGATTCTTAGTGATATTGACTTAGTCGCAATGACAGAGCAAACGATCACAAACTTAGAGGTACTCCAAACTAATTTGGACCAGATTCGCCAGAAAGGGTATGCTGTCAGTCGAGGAGAATGGATTATAGACGCATCCGGCACTGCCGCACCAATTTTTAATCAGCGGGGGCAGATCACAGCGGCGATCTCTATTTCTGGTCCTCGGCAGCGCTTCACGGATGAAAAGATAAAAGAAATGGCGAACCTATTGGTAAAGGAAGCGGCACAAATATCCTTTGATTTAGGGTACTACCCGCGCTGATTCGGGAATTTAATCGTTAGGAGAGGTAGAAACAATGTGGTTTCAAGATAAACTAGAAGATAAGATCATTAAAAAACGTAAACGGATAAAGGATATTGTCAGTCAGTACAGCAACCAGAAAATTGGCGATGTGACAATTAAAAATATATTTGGCGGGCTGCGTGGAAATGATTTGCTGGTAAGTGACGTTTCATATGTGGATCCAAATGAAGGTATTCATTTTAGAGGATATTCGATAAATGAACTTATGGAAATGCTGCCAAAAGCGGAAGACAGCGAAATGCCGCTGGCTGGCGGGATGTATTATCTGTTGCTGATCGGTGAACTTCCAACTCGTGAAGAAGCACTTGATATCGAAGAAGAATGGCGGCGCGCTGGAGACCTGCCCTATCATGTTGCTGACATGCTGCGTGCTATGCCTAGAGATACCCACCCGATGACTATGTTTTCGCAGGCCATCCTCGCACTTCAGTCGCGATCGGAATTCACTTTGTATTACAACAACGGGTTGAAAAAAACAGATTATTGGAAACCAACATTGAAAGACAGCATGAGCTTGGTCGCAAAAACACCTGCGATCGCAGCTGCTATCTACAATATTAAATATCACAATAATGATCTTATTCCTCCCAGCCAAACATATGACTGGAGTGCTAATTTTGCATATATGATCAACAAAGATTGGGATCATAATTATATGGAATTATGCCGGTTGTTCTTTGCTATCCATGCAGATCAGGGTACGGGAAACGTCAGCGCCCACACTGCGTGGCTGGTAAATTCTGCCCTCTCCGACGTGTATTTCTCCTGCTCGGCGGCGATGAATGGATTGGCCGGGCCGCTGCATGGCCGTGCTAATCAGGACTGCCTGGAATGGCTGCTAGATGTGTTGAAAAAATATGGAAGCTGCCCAACAGAAAAACAGATGGAAGAATATATTTGGGATACGTTGAATCGCGGTAAGGTGATCCCTGGATACGGTCACGCTGTATTACGTAATACGGATCCCCGGTTTATCGCTCAGCTTGAATTTGGACACAAATATATCGCAAATGATGACCTGTTTAAACTGGTTGAAATTGTATATCAAGTTGCACCGCGCGTCCTTAAGGAGCAGGGCAAAGCCAAAAGCCCCTGGCCAAATGTGGATGCGATCAGTGGTACCCTGCAGTATAACTGTGGAATGCGTGAATATGATTTCTATACTGTCTTATTCGGTGTCGGCCGCATAATGGGCATCACTGCTAATCTGGTTTGGGCACGTGCGCTGTATGCCCCCCTTGAGCGTCCACAGTCAATCACGCTGGATATGGTCGAGAAGAAGATAACCCAGCTCATATCCTGATTAATATTGTTCTGATGAATCCCCCCACCGTGGGGGATTTGTGATAAAAATTATGATAGTTGCCAATGGAGGATATGCAATGCGGGTGATTTGCCATGACTGCCAGGAGGAAAAAGAGTTCGATCCTCACCTGTTTCGCTGTATGTGCGGGGGTGCCTGGGAGCCGATTGAGAAAAGTGATTTTGACCTTGATTCAATCCAGAAAGATGTTTCGTCTGTATGGCGGTATCAGGATATTTTCAAATTAAGAGCGCTTGAATCGCCGGTTAGTCTGGGTGCTGGGTGGACACCTTTGTTTTCTTCGGAGTGGGAGGGAAATGATACCTTCTTTAAATTGGAATATATTTCCCCAACTGGATCTTTTAAAGATCGCGGAACAGAAGTGGAGATGAGTTATCTTAAAGCGGTTGATGTGAGGCAAGTGGTAGAAGATTCTTCTGGCAACGCCGGGGCAGCGATGGCTGCTTATGCGGCGCGTTCAGGAATATATGCGGATATCTACGCGCCAGACAGTGCTTCCCCTGCCAAACTTTCTCAGATTCAAATCTATGGTGCAAAGCTTCACAAGATACCTGGGACCGCGTATTGAAGCGACAAAAGCCGTTCTCAAGGCAGTTGCTGGCGGTGCAATATATGCCTCGCATGCCTATAGTCCTGTGTACCTGCTTGGCCAGCAATCTTTCGCCTGGGAGATATGGGAGCAGACCAATGGAAAGCTGCCTGACGCGGTCGTTATCCCGGTTGGGCAGTGTGGACTGCTGATGGGGGCTTGGCTTGGTTTTAGACGTTTATTATTGGCAGGAGTAATTGAAAAATTACCGCATTTGTATGCGGCGCAGCCGAAATGTTTTGCTCCGATCTATCATGCCTTTACTAAAGGATTGGATGATATTACGCAAATTCATTCCACTAAATTATCAATTGCCAAAGGATTGGCGATTGTAAAGCCTATACGCGGTAAACGTATTTTGCAGGCACTGCGTGAAAGCGAGGGCGGGGCGGTTGTTGTGTCGGAAAAACAGATAAAGCAAGCATATCGAAACTTGGCAAAAAAAGGTTTTTTTGTTGAGCCCTCCAGTGCGGTTGCTGCCGCAGCGATTGGCATAGTACGCCGGGAGTTAGGGGGCAGCGCGGTGATCCTTGCGGCACTGACTGGTAGTGGGTTGAAATCCACTGTTTTAAAAAGTTAGTTATACTAATGACAGATATGATTACCTTCACACGGGGGGTTCCCCCGGCAGAAAGCTTTCCCAATGAGGAACTGGTTGAATGTACTCGGCAGGCGGTCAATGAGCACAGTGCTCAAATTCTGCAGTACGGCAGTGCTGCGGGGTATGAACCTCTAAGAGAATATATTGCACAGCAGTATGCTGTTGATAGTGAGCAGGTGGTTATAGGGCAAGGTTCGCTGCAGCTCCTTGATTTCCTCTGCCGTATTTCTATAGCAAAAGGAGATTCAGTATTCGTTGAGCAGCCTACGTATGACCGTACTCTGACCGTTTTTAAACGGGCAAAAGCGGAATTACGCGGATTCAGGTTAGCGGCTGGACAGATCAATATAAAAGAAGTTAAGGCGTTGCTTGAAAAAGGACCTATTCCAAAATTCTTTTACGTGATTTCGGATTTTCAGAATCCCAACGGATCTGTGATGGGGATTATTGAGCGTCAATTGTTAACCTCTTTAGCAAGCCAATATGGATTTTTGATCATTGAAGACAGCCCCTACCGCCGGTTGCGTTATGAAGGGAAACCATTACCTTCTTTATTTGAGATATCTCCAGATGTGGTCATCCACATGTCATCATATAGTAAATTGGTCAGTCCTGGTTTACGAACCGGTTATATGATCTTACCGAAGGCCCTTGCAAAACAGATCATCCAATACGCAGAAGATACTTATGTATGCCCGAGTTTTTTTAACCAGGCTATCGTGCTTGAGTTTATTGAGCGGGGGATGCTCGAAAAACAGGTGAACAACCTGATCCACCTTTACCGTCCTCGCTTGAGTGCCATCTTATCCGCGATGGATTCACGCATGAATCAATTTGGGGAATGGGTAAAACCACAGGGCGGATTTTTTGTGGGTCTAACTCTTAATAAAGATATTGATATGTGGAAATTGAGTGAAGCAATCGTATCTGAATTAATGCTCTCTGATGGTCGTGGGTTTTTCTTGAGCGGCGGTAGCCGTTTCATTCGATTGCCTTTTTGCGCCCTCACTGAGGGTGAGGTCACAAAGGGCATTCACCGGTTGGCAGACGCAATTGTGTATTCCCTGAAAGTATTGTGACCTGATGTTAGATAGGGAGGGTGAAAGTGAATGTGCTTCCGTGCCCTTCACCTTTGCTGTCCGCCCAAATCTTTCCTCCGTGTGCTTCAACCAGCGATTGGGCGATCGTTAGCCCAATGCCGCTTCCCCCGCCGTTTTGCCGGGAGCGCGATCTGTCCGCACGGTAGAAGCGTTCAAAGATGTGCGGAAGATGATCGGCTTTAATTCCTGTGCCATTATCTTTCACTGAAACATACACAAAAGCATCAACTTTTTTCGCGTTGATCTCGATAGTACCGTTCTCAGGTGTAAACTGCAAAGCATTTCCCAATAAATTCTGAATCACCTGGAGAATGCGGTCATGATTTGCCATCACGGATGGTAGATTTTTCTCGCTATGAATGGATACTTGAACCTCTTTTTTATTGAAGGTATTTAGTAATGGAGCGAGTGCGTCGTGGAGCAATTTATCCACATTAATATCTTCTTTGTTAATCCTGAATGCGCCACCTTCCACTCGGCTTAATTCTTGAAGATCTTCTACCAATCGCTGCAGGCGATCCGCTTCCCGGTAGATATGCATATATGTGGTTTCATCACTGGTAAGAACACCGTCTATCAATCCCTCCATTGAGCCTTTGATAGCAGTCAGCGGTGTGCGCAATTCGTGACTGATATCACCGATCAATTGGCGCCGCATGTTTTCTGTTTGTCCAAGCTGCGCAGCCATGCGGTTAAAGCTGTGCCCAAGTTGGGCAAGCTCATCTCCATTGTCTGTAGTCACCTGTACTCGCTGGTTGTAATTGCCTTTTGCGATTTCCTGGCTGGCGTTAGTGATAGATTTCAGCGGTTTGGTGATTTGCCTGCTGATCAGAATGCTTAAGATTCCCGCGATAACGAAAGCAGCGATACTTGAGAAAAGCAGAGATTCATTAACCGCGGCTTTAAAATTTTCATATAATGTATTTCCCCTGCTTCCACTCTGTCCACCCTGTTGTAGTCCTTCATTGGACATTAAATTGCCGATATGCTTATTGTAGGTGGATGCTATGGATAGGTTCATCACGGCAGCCAGGATTACTCCAGACAAAATGGCAACCAGAAAAAATGCTATCAGGACCTTAAACGCGAAACGATTGCGGATTGCCTTGATCATCTAATGAGTCTCACTGTCTTGCAGGCGGTATCCTGCTCCGCGTACTGTCTCAATATAATCCTCGCCAATTTTCTTGCGCAAGTGCCCAATATGGACATCTACAACACGCAAGTCTCCAAAGTAATCATATCCCCATACTTTTTCGAGTAGCTGCTCTCTGGAGAGAACCAAACCGTGATGATCGGCGAGTGCGTTTAGCAGGTTGAATTCTAATGCGGTTAACTCAATTTCCTGATCGTTAACCCATATACGGCGGCGGCCGTTATCAATTCGGATGTGTTCTAGGGCAATCACACTCCGGCTGTTCAGTGAGGAGGAAGTAGTGTGCATCCGCCGGATGACGGCTTTGATGCGGGCCATTAACTCCCGAGGGCTGAATGGTTTAGTGAGGTAATCATCTGCGCCTACGGATAAGCCAATGATCTTGTCTGTTTCCTCTGACCTGGCAGTTAGCATGATCACATAAGCATCCGATTCTCGACGCAGCTGCCCGAGCACTTCGATCCCATCTATACCTGGCAGCATGACATCTAAAACGATTATGTCTGGCCGGTAGGACTTCACTGCTTTCAGCGCGGATATACCGTCTTTAGCGGTTAAAAAATCATATCCTTCAGATTCCAAATAAGCAGTTACTAATTTCAAGATACTTGGTTCGTCATCCACAACTAAAATTTTGGTATTCGGCATGTCTTATCCTGTGTAAAAATCAAATTCTATATATGATTACTTAATTAATAGTATACGCTCAATGCATAATAATCGCAGGATCATTTCTTATTAAATAAAGCGTTATAACAGTTATCCTTTAACTATAAATAAATTTACATGATTCTTGTAAAGAAGATGAGATAGATTTGTGAAGTTTTTGTAAAGAAAAATATTCGACGATTAATCCTTGGTTTGTAAAGCGATTTGTATTCAAATAATTGGTATTGGGTTGAACCCGGAGCAGGATATCGTCCGAAATATACCGCGACTGTTTGGTCGCTTATCATGCTCGCGCAGTTAGGTGCTGATGGTTGCGAACCATCCGTAAAAAAAGCAAGTGATTATATCCTTAACCATACTCGTGGAAAACTGGGCTGTTTTAGCATTTATGCTACCCAAACCGGTGCAGTGCATTGTCTGCAGGGGAATTTAGCGGCTGCTCTGATTGACCTAGGGATGATCAACGACCCCCGACTAACTGAGGCGATTGATTGGATGGCGCGCAGTGCCACAGGTGATGGGTTCGGAAACGTTGGCGAAAAAGATATAAGCCCACATTACATTCGCAGCGGGATTAGTGGGCCTGGTTTCTTGTGCTCGGCGAATGATCACCAGCCCTGTGCATGGGGAGCTGTAAAAGTGGCTCGAGCGCTAGGAAAGATTCCACTTGAAAGAAGATCTCCTCAAGTCAACAGTGCGATCAATGCTGGCAAAGATTTTCTACTGAGCAAAGATCCTGCCGCTGCTGATTATCCCCATCCTTACGCAAAAAAACCGAGTGGTAGCTGGTTTAAATTTGGTTTTCCGATTTTTTATGTAACAGATGTGCTGCAAAATTTGGATGCTCTATTGATGCTCGGGTTAGCGGGCGATCAGCGTTTGCAAAATACGATTGAATTAGTAGAAAGTAAGCAGGATGATGCTGGCCGTTGGAAGATGGATTATACCTATAATGGTAAAACATGGGTGGAAATAGAGGAAAAAGGACAGCCCAGTAAGTGGGTGACTCTTCGCGCGTTATCCGTGCTAAAACGGTATTATCAATAAAGTATAGAAGAATAATTTCCTAGACAATCGTTTTTTTGGAGGATATCTTTAAATATTGCCACGATTGAAATCTCCATGTTCTATTTTCATGGAAATAGAGGTTGTCAGCGTACTGCTAAATTTGGAGATTCCCCTGAGATAAGGAAGCGACAAGTCATGATGTCTACATATGAAGAAACGTATTCATTTACCATTAGGATATCTGACACTGGTTGAATTTGAGTACAATTGGAATAGGCAGAACTTGATTGCTGAAATTAAATATAGTTCCCTGTTTCTAAGATAAATGTTTTTAATCAAGACGATCTAGGAGTATTGCGCAGATGAATAAGAAAAATAAGATTATTATTATGGGTTCAGACCATAATGGACTTAATTTAAAAAACTCTCTTAAGAAATACTTAATTGATAAAGGATATTCTATTCAGGATATTGGTGTGTTGGATAAAAAACCAGTCTTGTATCCTGAAATCGCAGTGCTGTTATGTGGGGAGTTATTGGAGAAAGACCTGGATCGAGGAATATTAATTTGTGGAACGGGAGCCGGTATGGCGATTGTGGCAAACAAGGTTCCTGGAGTTCGGGCCGTATGCATACATGATGCGTATACAGCAGAAAGAGCAAAAGCAAGTAATGATGCTCAGATAGCCACATTAGGGGCACAGGTAGTGTCTTTAGCGCTTGCAAAAAAATTAATTGATATTTGGTTGGAAAACGAATTCCAAGGTGGAAGGTCTTTGCCAAAGGTGGAATTAATTAAAAAATTAGATGAAAACAAGAAAATTAATTTATAAATTTCCTGGAAAAAACAGGGTGCTTATTGAGGAAAAAGGGTAACCCGGTAAGTGGGTGACCTACTGTAGATTATCTGTGTGGGGGCTTTTAGCTAAAAAACTATTTTTTTAGCTTTACTATCTATTTCAAGTTTGATGTACAGGCGGCGCAGCGGGTAGCTTTGATTGGAATTTCCGTCAGGCAATACGGGCATGTTTTTGTTGTCACTTCAGTTGGTTTCTCGTCTTTCTTTTCCAGCTTGTTCATCTGGCGAACGAGAAAGAAGATGGCCAGTGTGACGATCAGGAAGTCGATGATGGTATTGAAGAATAAACCAATATTCAAGGTTATCGAGCCTGCTTCCTGCGCTTGAGCCAGAGTGGCATGTTTCCCGCCGCTGATGGTAATAAATAGGTTGCTGAAATCAACCTTCCCCAACAACAACCCGATCGGGGGCATAAGAATATCATTGACCAGCGAAGTGATGATCTTTCCGAACGCGGCGCCTATGATTACGCCGACAGCAAGATCAACCACATTCCCGCGCATGGCAAATTTCTTAAACTCTTTTAACATAATTTTCTCCTGATACTATTTCTTTTCCGCGATGTAAATACCTGCTTCTATCATTATATCCGCTTGATAAAAGTGATGGGTGAAGTAAATATTTCCAGCGCTATCGATGGAGGGTTCACCGGTAAATTGAGAAAGGATTAGTTCGGGCGTACCTCACTCTCCATTTACCCGGCGTGACCGAAAAATCGCTGGTGAGCCGGAATATGTTCGTGTGAACCACAGCTCATGCCCATCCGGTGAGAGCGCGGGACGGGAATCATCATCTAAGGAGTTGAGATTGTCCAATTTGATTGGCAGCCTCCATTCCCCCCCTTCCCAATGGGTTTGCCAGAGATCATATCCGCTGCCGTGATTCTCATCCGGCCGGTGATAAATAAGCGTTGACCCATCTGAACTGGGATGCATTTCCCCGATCTGCAGGTCCTGGTTCAGGTATGTACCCGCGTTGGTGATATTTGTCCAACGAGTATCGTCCCACACGGCTGTCCATATGTCAATATCGCGCAAGTTCCCTGTCCGGATCGAGCAGAACCAGAGCGTATCATCCTGAAAGAATGGACAGCCGTCCAAGGCCAGGTTATTGCCCTGTGTGAGCACCATCCGTTCAGGTTCCTGCCACACACCACCGGCAACTTCTGAGCGGTAGATGCCGGTTACCTGATCATAGATTTGTTGTTCGGCAGGGATATCTGCTGAAGGTGTGTAGAAAAAGAACAGAGTGCGTCCGTCGGGCGTGATGAATGGACTATCTTCCAACCCGGCAGAAATGACCGCTCCATTGATGGGGTATGGAGTTTCCCATTCGTGGGAATGCAGGATTGGTGGATGATCATCTTGTTCTGGAAGAACCTTTTCGATATTGATCAGGTCGTACCGCGAGGGGATTTCTTCGCGGTTGTTGGTTGAGGGTAGATTGGATTGGCAAGCGGAATACAGGAGCAGCACTATTAATGGTATTAAAATATTCGCGTTTTTTCTCAAGACCATGTCGATTGATTATGGAAGGGAAACTTCTTCGGGTTTTTCTAAGCGTTCAGCTGTCCCTCCACAGGACCAGTTCCAGTCGTTGATCACCAGATTTGTAACCGGTGTATCCGGCAAAACATTAAGCACAGCCATCGGCTGACCGCAGGATGGTTCCACACCGGTGAATGCCCCACTCACATATGGCACATCTTGAACCCCAAAGGAATATGCCAGAACGTAATACTGCCCGGGATCGACATCCAAAGAGAAATAAGGGTGGGTATTCATGGTGGACACGGTAAAGAACATATCACTATCTAGATCGAAAAGGATCACAGAAGCCGGAGAACCAGGTGGGTGATCGTCATATAAGTACGGTGGGGCACTGCTCATATCCACGATCCCTGCTACATTCACCATTTTAATGTTTGTCACGTTCAGCTGATGCGGAGGAATCGCATCTGTTGCAGCAGAGCCCAGGCGCGCGATGTGCGGCATGATCCACACCGCGTGGTCACCGTCCGCGTCACCGTTATCCCGGACTGTTAGCACGAATTGAACAGTTTGTCCTGCCAAAGGATCGAGATTGGCATCCGCGTAGATGTAGCTTCCTCCGGGATCAACTTGTTTATTCCATTTGGCGCCTGGAACCTGGAGGATGGCATTGTCGGATGTGAAATATTCCAGCGAGAAACTGATATCACAATTGGGAAAGCCCTCTTCACATGCCAGAATGGCCTGGAAATGGTCACCCGGCTGTACGGTGAAAGGGGGATATTTGCCAAAGATAGCGTAATAGCCGCTGTCATTCTGGGCAGGGATGGTCAGCAGGCCGGGTTGATTGATGTGGATGTTTCCTTCGATCACGATTGTGTCAAAACGGTCTGCATAACCACCGCTGATCTCTTCTGGATTTCCAGGGCAGGGTAGATATTCGCCGTTGTTGGACCAGGACGCGCTGCAGGGTCGTTCGGAAAAATCAAGTGCGACTGTTCCAACTATGGATGCAGGCAGTTCAAGTAGCTTCCCGTTGTTTTCAGTTTGTTCAGGTGCTGGTAAATCCATGGATGATGCTGTTGGGATGATCTGGTCATCTGGTTCCGGGGTGGGTTCAGCAGTTGAGCAGGACGCTGTGGCTAATAAAACCGCAAAAAGGAATATCGGTTTGGTTTTCATGGGTATTTTTTCTCCCGGTTTTTATTTTAAATATGATGAATATATTATTCTTGATGGTTGATTAATTCGCTTTTGATCAGAGTCATAAAGATGTCCACGATCTGGGGGTCAAAGTGTTTGTCGACCTGGCTCTGAATGTGGTTGAGGGCTTTCTTGGCGGTCCATGCTTTTCGGTACGGGCGGTCAGAAGTGACCGCGTCCCATACATCTACCACTGCGAAAATGCGTCCGCTGAGAGGTATCTCTTCGCCCTTTAATTTTCGGGGATACCCTGTACCATCCCAGCGTTCATGGTGGCAGTACGGGATATCCAGCGCGGGGCGCAGGTACGCAATGGGATACAGCATTTCATATGCATACACAGGATGGAGGCGCATGATTACCCATTCTTCATCAGATAGCGGACCGGGTTTGAGAAGTATAGAATCTGGAATGGCCATTTTACCGATATCATGCAGCAGGGCGCCCCGTCGGATGTGGATCAATCCTTCTTCCTGTATTCCTAGCACCTGCGCAATGCGTAATGTCATTTCGATCACGCGCTGTGTGTGGCCTTCTGTTTCCTTATCTCGCATGTCGAGGGCTTTGGACCAACCCTCGAGAGTAGTATCATAGGCGAGCGTGAGTTCTGTGTTCGAGCGGTGCAGGTCTTCCAGTAAACTGGTGTTATCGATAGCGAGCGCTGCCTGCCCGCCCAATGTTTCCAGAAAGTTATACCATTCCTGGTCAGGGTTAAGTGGAGTGCGGTTGAAGATGTCCAGCATCCCTTTGACTTGCCCTTTGGCAATCAACGGCACGCTGTAATAACTGATGAAATTTTCCTCCTGCATTATATTGGTGTATGCAAGATTGCCATCCACTTCAGCTAGATCAAGTGCCTGCACCAAATGGCGTTCCATGGCTGTTTTTCCAGATAGCTCTTCTCCCATCTGCAGTGAGTATCGTTCAATTGTGCGTGTGCGGAACCCACGACTGGCTGTATATTCCAGTGTGTTCGATTTGGGATTCAGCAGTAATACAGCCGCGGCATCTATCTGCAGTTTTTCAATTACCTGGTCTAAAATGATATTTAAAGTTACCCGCAAGTCTAAACTGGAATTGATCACGAGATCAATATCGTGAAGTGCTTTCAGTTGTTCAATTTGGCGCTGAGATTTTTCTGCTAATTGGGCGTTATCAACTGCATTAGCTAACTGTGCAGCCAGAGATTCAAGCAGGCGTTGATGGTTCTCATTAAATACATGAGGAGCGAATGCCTGCACTGATAATCCGCCGACGACTTTCCCCTGTGCGATCAGCGGTACACCTAACCATGAGCGAGCTGATTTTTCGCTGGAAGGTGATTTTACCGGAAGGGTGTCCACTGTAAGATCATAGGAAAGGAAGGGCTTTCGTTGTTGAATTACCCATCCGATTAATCCGCTCTCGGATTTCTCTAATGTTCTACCCAGCCACTCTTTAATCGGTTTTCCTTCTTCCATCACAAACGCAATCTTACTGGTCTCATCCTGCATGTCGTATTCCATGAGCAGGAATGTATCCAGAGGGAATGATTCCTGTACTTGTTCATAGATCTTCTGGTACAGTGATTCGGTGTCAAGAATGTTGCTGGTTGCAACCGCGGTATCATACAGCATGGCGATCTCTTTTGCATGCTGTTTTTCGGATTTATCAAGTTGAATCTTTGTGATACTGGACGATAATTGGTTAGCGAGTGTGGAAAGTAATTTTTCATCTTCTTCGGTAAAGTGTCCAATCACTGGGCTTTCCGTGTTGACCACGCCGAAAACTTTATCATTCACGATAATCGGAACCGCTAATTCTGACCGGATTTTGCTGTACGCTTCATGGTAATCTGCATCCTTTGTGACGTCAGGGACTCTTTGCGGAAGGCGGGTTTGAACTGCTCGTCCTAGAATGCCAATGTTAATTGGTTGATTGTATCCTTCAAATTGATCATCCTCCACATTTGTTTTGTAGGAGTAATGGCGGTGTAGGATCTCTTCATCCGCATTATATAAAAAGATGCCAAAATTTTCCAAATAGAAAGATTGCCCTAAAAGAATCGTTGCTGCCTGGAGTAGATCATCAATATTTGTGGCGGCCGCACCAATTGAAGTCAGCCGCTGTAAAATTGTTACTTCCTGCAGTTGTTTATTCAGGGCTGCTTCTGACCGTTTGCGATTAGTTATATCACGCACAAATGCCCACATGCTTTCTGCTTCATTTCCACTGTTTTCAGTTAGGTAAGCGGATACTTCAATTGGAAAAATGGTGCCGTCTTTGCGTTTATATTCTTTTTGATAAAGGTCAGAATACCCACGGCCGATGATCTGTTCCTTTACGATCTTATCTTCCATCTCGTACCATTTTTCTGGTGTAAGTTCCCAAAATGTCATTTTGCTCAGCTCATCCGCTGAATATCCAACCATCTTTTGAAAGGATGCGTTAGATTCCAATATCTTCCCTTTAAACGTAACGGTTACAATCCCGTCCTGAGCGCTGTTGAATAACTGTGCGTAACGTTTTTCAGTGTTAGATAATGATTGGGAGGTCTTTTTTTGTTCCAGCGCGCGGTTAATCGTTAAAAATAATTGTTCAGCGTCATACGGTTTCTGTACGGAAGAATATGCGCCCAGGTTCACTGATTGGATGGCAGATTGGGTGGATGCGAAACCAGTCAGGATGATGCACTCTGTTTCTGGGGAAATCTCTTTAATAGTTTTGAGGACATCCAGACCGGGCATATCCTCCAAGTGCAGGTCAATCAGGGCAAGCGGGTGAGCTTCCTTTTTAATGGTTTCAATTGCTTCTTTTCCGCTGTTTACGCAGATGGGTTCAAATTCATGGACACGAAGAATGTTTTCTAATATCTTTCGTGAATTTTTGTCGTTATCTACTATCAGGATCTTGCGTGTGTTTTCCATTGATTGAGCCTCTACATGGCGAATTGGCTGGCGGCAGAAAAAAAATTCTTAATTCAGTAATTTTCTGATCTTTTCCTTCTTGAACGCTGCCTGCAAAATTATCTCAATCGGACGCGGTAAATCGGCAACCAGACATAAAACGTGTTCTCCGAATAGCCATTTCTTATTATTCTATATCATTTTTCAGATGTTTTTATTCCGTGATTTGTAATAAATTAAAATATCAGTATAATATAAATGATAGATATTTTTAAGTAGGACAATATTTAATTGTAAAAAGGGTTCGGAGGGTTTAAAACAAATGTGGCGGCTTGTTTTATCTATTCATATAACCAAAATCGAAAATAAACTTTGGGGGCGGGGTTCATGGATCGAAAAATAATCCTTATCGGGCGGGATCAGGTTGGAAAAACCCGAATAAGCGCACAACTTCAGCAGTGCGAATTGACGGATTTTGAGTACATCCATTTTTCTTCTATTAATAAAGCAAAGGCTGCAATATCGGAATGCCCACCAAGCCTTGTCCTGATGCATGTAAAACGAAAAGAGAAGGTAGTTGATTTCTCAGGATATATGCAGGAAAACCATGCGCGTGTACCGATAATCCTGATCATAGCGACTGATCGCCGCACTTCCCAGATTCTGATGGAAAGGGGGGTCCATCATGTGATGCACCCGGAGCATGTCAACCAAGTTTCACTCATGCATGTTATCCTGGCCGCGATCGAACAGAAACGCGTTGAAAATGAGCTGCGCTCACGGGACGCGATATTACAGGCAGTCAATTGTGCAGCGGAGGTGTTTCTTTCCCGTTTAGATTGGGAATCACTGATAAATGATGTGCTGGCGCGTTTGGGTATTGCTACTGGCTCAGACCGTGTATATATCTATAAAAATGAAATGCGCCAGGAGATCGGTCTGGTTTCTATGCTGCAGGCGGAATGGATCGCAGTAGGTGTTCAACCATTGAAGGATCTTTCGGAAGCCAGCGGAAATGAGTATCAGGAATCTGGATTCCAACGCTGGTTGGAAGTGTTGAAGAGGGGCGAGATGATCTACGGCAGTGTGTTAGATTTGCCGCCTGAAGAACAAGCCCATTTGTTAAAGATGGATGTTCGCTCATTGGCAGTGGTTCCGATATTTACTGACCAACTGTGGTGGGGTTTTATTGGTTATGATCAGTGCTGTCAGGATAAGAAATGGTCATCTATTGAAGTGGACGCCCTGAAAACCGCGGCGAAAATACTTGGGGCTGCGATTGCGCGCCAGGACGCGGAAACCAGGTTGACACATCTGGCAACGCACGATTACCTGACTAACCTGCCCAACCGCATGCTCCTGGAAGACCGCTTTGTGTTAGCGGTGGCCCGGGCTGAACGGAGTGGAAAAAAGTTCGGTATTGTTGCCATTGATCTGGATAAATTCAAGCTCGTCAATGACGCTCACGGCCACCCATTTGGAGATAAGGTGTTGGTTGAAGTTGCCTGGCGGCTATCGGAAGCTGTCCGTAGTAGTGATACCTGTGCCCGCGTGGGTGGGGATGAATTCACAGTACTTGCGGAAGGGATAAATAATAAGAAAGACCTTCGGCGCGTGCTGGAAAAACTTACCCAATCCATAAAACCAGAGATCTCGATCGACGGGAAGCGGGTTTTTCTGACGGCCAGCATGGGTGCGAGTATCTATCCCAACCACGGCACACAAATGGAACAGTTGATGAAAGCGGCTGATATAGCCTTATATCAGGTGAAAGAAGCTTGTTCGGGCAGTAAAATATTTATCGATGGGCAGATTTCATGGCTGAAAGAATAACAATATTATTAGTTGAAGATAACGAAGCAGGATGGTTAAAGCGTTTGTTGCGATGAGGTCGCGAGTGAATATCTTATAAATAATTAAAAATATTTAATTGAATTAATAATTATCCCTTTTAGGGATAATTATTTTTTGATGTCCAAGGAGAAAATATGGAGTGTAAGCAATCATCCAACTTGCAAAAATGCAACTGTTCCTACGAACCGTGCTCGAGGAAGGGTATCTGCTGCGATTGCATCAGCTATCACTTGCGTATGCGTGAATTGCCTGCCTGTTGTTTTCCAGATGACGCGGAGCGCACGTTTAACCGTTCATTTGAGTATTTTGCTCAATTGGTGGTATCCGGAAAAGTATAATTGATCATACTCAACGAATTCGAAAGGGCAGCGTTGCTGCTACCCTTCATTTATAACCAGTGGGTCACATTAAGTTAACCTTATCTGACGGGATTCTTACAAAAAAAACATATTGAAAAATGATAAATCGTTTATACTAGTCCCGGTGAAATTTATGTTTGAAATTAAAGATAAAAAGAAAATTGCGCCGGATGTGTATCGCTTAGAAGTCTATGCTCCACTGGTCGCGAAAAAATTCCTCGCTGGTCAATTCATTGTTCTACGTCCTCTGGAAACGAGTGAACGTATTCCACTAACTGTCATGCGGGCAGATGTTGAAAATGGAACGATTATGCTGGTTGTCAAAGCGATCGGGCTGTCCACTAAACAATTATGTGGATTAAATAAAGGGGACACTATCACCGATCTGCTTGGTCCATTAGGCCATCCGTCAGAAATCGATACATTCGGTACTGTCGTCATCGTTGGCGGTGGGGTGGGATCGGCGGTGTCCTTCGCGGTAGCAGAGTCGTTGAAAAATGCGGGCAACCGTGTTATTTCCATCATTGGTGCTCGTAACAAAGATTTCATGATCTTAGAGGACGATTTCCGGGCAATCTCAGATGAATTGTATGTGATGACGGATGATGGCTCATATGGAAAAAAAGGATTTGTTACCAAGCAGCTGATTGACCTGTATGAGCAGGGAAAAACTTTAGACCGAGTGATCACGGCTGGCCCGATACCGATGATGCGTATTATTACGGATATTACCCGTGAACATAAAACACCAACGATCGTAAGTTTGAATCCAATCATGATAGATGGGATTGGGATGTGCGGCGGCTGCCGAGCAGTGGTTGGCGGCAAGATCGTCTTTGTGTGTGTGGATGGACCTGAATTTGATGGTCATCAGGTGGATTTTGACAGTCTTATTCGTCGCAACAATGCCTATCGGAATATTGAAAAAGAAAAAGAACATGCATGTCGCTTAGACGCACATATCGAAGAAAATGTGAAAAATGAATGAACTTCCTCTCAAAGAACGTATGAAAATTGATCGCCATCCGATGCCGTCTCAACTGCCGGAGGAACGGATTGAAAATTTTGATGAGGTAAATATCGGATATTCCCTCCAAATCGCGCAAAAAGAAGCGCAGCGCTGTCTCCAATGTAAAAATGCTCCTTGTACAGCAGGCTGTCCGGTGAATGTGCATATTCCCCAATTTCTTACACATATTATTGAAGGGAACCTTTTGGCTGCCGCGGATGTAATCTTGAACGATAATTTCCTGCCTGCCATTTGTGGGCGAGTCTGCCCTCAGGAGACGCTGTGTGAATCAGCTTGTGTGCTGGCAAAGAAAGGAAAGCCGGTCGCGATCGGGAATCTGGAGCGGTTCACCGCGGATGCCACGACCGATCTGCGTTCAGAACGTGAAATGGAAGGCATCGCCAACCCAACTGGAAAAAAAGTAGCGCTTGTTGGCTCTGGGCCGTCCTCATTGGCGTGTGCCGGTGATTTGGCGCGGTTTGGCCACTCGGTAACTGTATTTGAGGCGCTGCATGCTTTCGGCGGTGTATTGGCGTTTGGTATACCTGAATTCCGCTTGCCAAAATCTATTGTTAATTATGAAATTGATGTCCTGCGCCGTCTGGGTGTGCGATTTGAAAAGAACATTGTTATTGGGGGAACCCTGACATTAAATGAATTGATGACTGAAGAAGGAAATGATGCGGTGTTCATTGGCGCTGGGGCTGGGCTGCCCTATTTTCTTGGGATTCCGGGTGAAGAATTTGTTGGGATATATTCTGCTAATGAGCTGCTAACTCGGATAAATCTGATGAAAGCATATAAAAAAGAATCTGAAACGCCGGTCTTGAGTTATCAGGATAAGGTTGTGGCTGTATTTGGAGCAGGAAACACGGCTTTGGATTCAGCACGTACAGCAGTGCGTATGGGCGCGAAGAAAGTATTTATTATTTACCGGCGTTCTGAGGTAGAGATGCCCGCACGCAAAGAAGAGGTGGCGCATGCCAAAGAGGAAGGTGTGGAATTCTTCTTCCTGGCGTCACCGCTTGAATTCACTGGGAATGAGGAAGGATGGTTGACTTCAGTGAAGCTCCAGCGGATGGAACTTGGGGAGCCGGATGACAGCGGACGGCGCCGACCGCTTCCAATCGAAGGTTCGGAATTTTCGATGGAAATTGAGATGGCTGTCATCGCCATTGGCAATGGTACTAATCCGCTTCTCCGCAACACTCCTGAACTCGAATTCACGAAGCGCGGAACCCTAAAAGTAAATCAAGATACATTAGAGACTACGAAGCAAGGTGTATTTGCCGGTGGCGATATTGTCACTGGCGGCGCGACTGTTATCTCTGCGATGGGTGCAGGCCGGAAAGCCGCACAGTCCATTCACGCGTATTTATCAGAACCAGAACCTAACTAATAAAAATCCCAGATCTTAGGTTTTTGGTGATTCGTTATTCTATAACAAATTCCGGTAGTGGTTTGCCGTGGTATATTGCCTGCCGGGCGCGGATGAATTCATTGGTCAATTTAACCATCACTTCCTCATTCGGTTTTTCACTAAAATAGGCAGTGCGCAGATAAGCATAATTAATGATTTCCCATGCGACTGCGGCGATCATAGCATTGTCTTCAAGGCCATTGGGTAGATCGGATATCATTTCCTCCTTTAATAATTAGCGGGTTGCACTTGAAATATGCAATCACCCCATATACAATAATTGTAGCATTTTTATTTTATTGGTATATAAAGATTTATCTTTGATTTGAAGAAGTAAAGGAGCCTTATTATGGCAAAAAATGTAGGTGTGCTGACAGCTGGTGGGGATACGCCTGGATTGAATGCTGCCTTGCGGGGGTTGGGTAAATCAGCCATGTACAAATATGACCTGCAATTGGTAGGTTTCTATGATGGGTTTCGCGGTTTGCTAAATGACCGCTGTATTATATTGGATGATTCCTCACTATCAGGTATTTTGACCATCGGCGGTACGATCCTTGGAACCAGCCGGGATAAACCCCATAAAATGGAGGTGGGCGGAAAAATACAGGACATGCGTGATGCGATGGTGGATACATACCATAAGCACCATCTGGATGTGCTGGTTTGTATGGGAGGAGGCGGCACTCAGAAGAACGCCTATGGATTGATGGAAAAAGGACTTAATATCATCACTCTTCCGAAAACGATAGATAATGATATTGTAAACACTGATGTCACCCTGGGTTTTGATACTGCCATGAGTATTGCTACAGATGCTGTGGATCGTCTTCACAGCACCGCGCATAGCCACCACCGCATTATCCTTGTTGAGATCATGGGACATAATGCTGGTTGGTTAGCGCTTGGGGCGGGTGTTTCTGGAGGTGCGGATGTGATCCTTATTCCGGAGATACCATTTGACACACAAAAAATTGCTGAGGCAATTTTAGGACGCTCCCGAGGTGGAAAACACTTCAGTATCATCGCGGTTTCAGAAGGCGCGATGTCCAAGAAAGATCGAAAGCAAGAACAAGAATTAATTGATGAAAAACTGGGCGCGAAGGATAAAAAAGAGAAAGAAAAAGCCAAAAAAGCATTAAATGATTTTAATTCACACCATTCTAACCGCACTTTACGCCTTTCACATGACCTGGAACAATTAACTGGGTTAGAATCCCGTGTGACCATCCTCGGATATGTACAGCGCGGCGGTATACCTTCCGCGCGTGACCGCCTGTTGGGATCAATGATAGGTGGTTCTGCAGCTGCTTTGATTGCAGAAGGTAAGAGTGGGGTAATGGTCTCGGTTAAAGGACAAACAACCAGACCTGTCAAGCTGGAAACTGTTGTTAATAAACGCCGGATAGTGCCCGCTAACCATTCATGGATGAAGACAGCCCGCCGAGTAGGAACCTGTTTAGGCGACTGACAGGATCAACCAAGCTTATGATAAACTTTGCTTGAAACAATCGTGCTTGTTTAGAAAAACTAACATAGAACTCACATGGAACAATCTGTTGGCAAGTCGGTAAAACGCTTTGACAGCGTGGATAAAGTAACCGGTAAAGCACTCTTTCCTGGGGATATCAACTTCCGCGATCAAGTATTCATGCGAACTTTGTTTTCTCCTTTTCCCCACGCGATCATCAAGCAGGTTGAATGTACAGACGCGCTGAAAATACTTGGGGTTATTGCTATTCTTACCGCTGAAGATGTTCCTTTAAATGAATATGGTTTGATAACCAATGACCAGCCGGTATTATGCGGGCCGAATTCATCCAAAGCGTATTCAGATCGAACCAGATTTATCGGGGATCAGATTGCATTGATTATTGCTGAAGATGATCACATCGCAAAAGAAGCAGCACGAATGATTCGTGTAGAGTACCAGACCCTGGATATTCTAACTAGCCCGAATGAAGCATTAGCTAAAAACGCAGCTATTATTCACCCGGATCGCGAATCGAATATTTTATTTGCGCGGAAAATTGATTTTGGATGTATTGATAATGCATTTGAAGAGGCAGATATTGTTATAGAGAGTGTCTATCACACGCCTGCTCAGGAACATGTGTTTTTGCAACCTGAAGCGGGCATTGCTTATTATGACGAGCAGGACAGGATCACGGTTATAACTGGTGGGCAGTGGGCGCATGGCGACCAATGGCAGATCGCTCATGCACTGCAGGTGCCAGAAGAAAAGGTCAGGGTGATCTATGCGGCGATCGGCGGTGCGTTTGGCGGAAAAGAGGATATCTCTGTCCAGATTGGTCTGGCTCTGGCCGTTATGCGGTTGAACGAGATGGGGATACACAGGCCAGTAAAAACCGTCTGGTCTAGAAAAGAATCTATCTACGGCCATCCAAAAAGACATCCCTTCACAATACACGCCAAATGGGGTGCGAAAGCGAATGGGAAGATCACAGCAGCCAGCATGGATATGGTCGCTGATGCAGGGGCGTACGCGTCTTCTACTGAAGCGGTTCTCTCTGTTGCGACAAGTTTGGCGATTGGCCCTTACCATATTCCGAATGTATACATCCATGCCCGAGCGATATACACGAACAATATTCCCAATGGCGCTTTTCGTGCGTTTGGGGCTCCACAGGTTACTTTTGCGGCTGAAATGCAGATTAACAAGTTGGCTCATGCACTGGGTATTGACCCGGTTGAGTTTAGAATGCGGAACCTGATCAGGGAGGGAGAATTGACACCGTTGGGTACGCCGCTTCCCCAGGGGATTAGCATTGAGAACGTACTACGTACATGCGCGACCAAAGCTGGGTGGAAAAAAATGGAAAAGGGATGGCAGTTAGGCGAGATGCCAAAGGTAACTAAAATCGTTAACAGCAGCACAGTTAAAGGTATCGGTATCGCCGCTGGTTATAAGAGTTTTGGTATTCCTCCGGATGAGTGTTGGGCGGCAGTAGAGATATTTGGAGAAGAAAACATTGAAAAAGTGACCGTATGGAATGCTGGTGCGGACCTGGGGCAGGGAGCGCATTCTGTTTATAAACAGTTCGCCTCCTCAGTACTTGGCGTTTCGGATGAAATAATTGAAGTAATCGCATCAGATACAGCTACATCAGAAAACTCTGGTTCAGCTTCTGCTTCCAGGATTACCTTCATGACTGGGAACGCGATTCTTGGGGCGGCGAAAATTGCACAAAAAAAATGGCAAATGGGAGAAAGATCAGCGCTTGGAGAATTCTTATATAGAGCGCCGAAAATCTTGAGTGGCCGTGGAAACAAAATTAAAGAACACCCGAATTTTGGGTATGGGTACGTTGCGCAAGCGGTCGAAGTGGAGATTGACCAGGAAACTGGGGCATCCCGAGTATTGAGGGTGATCAGCGTGAATGATGTAGGAAGAGCGATAAATCCTCTTCAGGTCAAGGGGCAAATTGAAGGCGCGGTGATTCAAGCGCTTGGTTTCACGAAAATGGAAAATTTCAGGCAGGAGAATGGTGAACCCATTACCAATAGTTTGGCAACATATTTAGTGCCAACTATCATGGATATTCCCGCCAAATTGGAATCTGTCATTATTGAGGAGCCGGATCCGAATGGTCCTTTGGGTGCCAGGGGGATGGGCGAGATGCCGTTTGTGCCGTTTGCGCCCGCTTTTACTTCCGCGGTGCATGATGCCGTAGGGGTTTGGTTTGATCAAATCCCTCTGCTGCCAGAAAATTATATATACCGGGAAAAACCTGAATAAGGTTTTTATCCCATTTAATTATTCAAATGGATATCGCAGCCCAATCTGCTGCCTGATCGTGTCCAGCGTCCGCATATTTGCGAGTGTGTCTGTTTGGGTCATCTGCGGGCAATCCAGTGCTCCTTCTCGAATTCCCTGCATAACTGCATTTATTTGGTATTCAAAACCGTTGATCTTCAACCGCTTTTTCACAGTTCTGATTTTTTTACCTACGACCAATGTTGCCCGCGTTGCGCTCACAAAGTTGGAATGAATGATAATCATCCCTTTTGTTCCCGTAATCGTGAATTGGTTCAGTGGGCGCGCTTGGAAGGTGCAGGTAAATTGTGCGGCCGCACCGTTTTCATAAGAAAGGATGGCAGAAACCGTTTCGTCGATTCCCGTTTCTCCGATCTGCCCGATAGCGTTTATTTTCCGGGGAGGTTTTTGAAAGACCCACTGGGTTAGCGCGGTGTTGTAAACTCCTAAATCTAAAACGGTTCCTCCAGCCAGATCAATATTAAGCAGCCGATCTCCTAAATTCTTGGCAGCAACGAAGCCAAGCGTTGAAGTCACTAATCGGATATCACCGATCTTGCTGAGGTCCAACCAATGCCTGACCTGTTCGTAGATTGGTAGAAAGCGAGTCCAGAGGGCTTCCATCAGGAATAAATGCTTTGACTGGGATAGTTTGAATAATTCTTCCGCCTGGTTTGCGTTGACAGTAAATGATTTTTCGCACAATACTGCTTTTCCCGCTTCCAGGCAGAGCTTGATATTCTCGTAATGAAATCGATGCGGCGTGGAAATATAAATGGCGTCAACTTCTGTATCTGCGGTTAATTCCTCGTAAGATGCGTAGTATTTTTCCGCATTGAAAGAATGCTTCAATTGCTCCGGGTCGCTGCTGCTGCGGCTGGCAACTGCATAAATAGACGCGTTGGGAATTTTCCAAACAGCGTTTGCGAATTTTTTCGCGATCCGCCCGGGACCAAGAATCCCCCACTTGAATGATGTTTTCATCTCTGATACAGTCTTAAAAAATTTATCTGAAATAGAATATGCGTAGGAAATAGTAGCTCTTTATTTCAATCCGTTTGCCATCATCTCTGCGAAACGCGGCTGATCAACTTCCATAATGATCTCAGCGTTGGGTGTTTTTCCACCCATACCAAACCAGTCTACAACGGTCAATCCTCGTGTTTGTTCACCGGACAATTCGACTGATAGATGGCGGACTTCTTTCTTTTTAATAATGGAAGGGGCAAGAGCGGCTGCCATCGCCAGCCCGTCTGGTGCGAACATTAAATCAATTTTGAAGTGTTCTTTGATAAATGCCATCGTATTCGCGTTTGTTTTCCGGAAAAACTCGGCTTTTGGTGTGTTGATAGAGAAGAGAGTGTCTATGTCACCCTTTGAAAGCCCTGTGGCTATCGTTGTTTCCCAGTCCAGAACCCGCGCCATTGGCCAGCGGTCGAAGACGATGTGCGCTGCATCAGGGTCAAAATAAATATTGAATTCAGCGTTGATATTTGTATTACCCTTCCCGGTTACCGCGCCGCCCATAATGGTTAGTTCTTTGAATTTTCCGGGTATGTCAGGATCCAACATGGTCGCGATAGCAATATTGGTCAGCGGCCCGATCGCCACTATGCTGAGTTCGCCAGGGTGAGTGTTTGCCATATCGATAAGCGCGTGTACCGCATGCTTACCTTCCGGTTTGCGTGCTGATGTGGGTATACCGCAGTCACCCAACCCATCTTCACCGTGTACCATGGAAGCATGCATTGGCGGATTAATCAACGGCAGCGTACATCCCGGGTACACCGGCACATCCTGCTTGGCAATATCCAGAACTTTGAGTACGTTGGCGGTAGTTTTTTCTACATCTACGTTTCCACTCACTGTCGTGATCGCCTCAACTATTGTGCCTTCATGCCCGAAGGCCATTAAGATAGCTTGCGCATCATCCACGCCGGCATCAGTATCAATAATGATTCTGTTCATTAGTCTCCTCTTATTTCACTTGATTTTTTCTTCTAAATCAGCATGTTTTTCTTCAAGATCAGAGCATGCTTGTTTGTAATCAATGGTCAGCCAGCTATTATTCCTGAATAACCATTCTCCGTTGACCATCACATCCCGAACATGCTGCCCGGTGACAGCATACACCATGGCGGTATACACATCCTGCCCGCCCATTGGCACCCATCCGATCTCATCCAGGTCAAGGGCGATTAGATCCGCCTTCTTTCCTGTTTCCAGAGAACCAATTTCATTTTCTTTCCCGATCGCGCGCGCGCCGCCCAGTGTAGCCATGTCAAGGATTGCACGAGTGGGTAGAGCGGCAGCGTCTTTTCGCAGCAAAGCCATCAGTTTACCAGCCAGCGCCATTTCTTTGAACATATCATAGCTGTTATTATTTGTTACGTTATCGGTGCCTAATGCGACGTTCACACCGGCTTCTAACAACTCGACCAGCGGAGTAATTCCAGCTGCGTTTCGCATCCCGGAAGAGGGGGCTGCCGCGGCAGTGAAAGGTTTGTCTTTAACCAACGGCAGATCATCTAATGGAATGGCAATGCTGTGTGCGGCGATGATCGGGTATTCAAGGAATCCCATCGCATCTAATTGAGTTATTGCGGAATGGCCGTATTCCTTTTTACAGTGGTCATTCTCTTCTTCACCAGTGGCAAAATGTATATGGAATCCAGCGTTATATTTCTTCGCAAGTTCCTTTTCCAATTCCATTGCGGCAATGCTGTTATCTACGAAAAATGCGTGCGGTCCCACCCATCCAGTAAGCAGGTCATCATCTTTTAAGGAATCCAGAAAGGCTGTTGCAGCTGCAATCTCACGTTCGCGTGCTTTTTCTTTCCCTAATTCCACAATACCGTAAGCTAAAACTGCCCGTAGTCCGCTTTCCCGCACGCTGGGGACGACCTGATCCATCCAGAAATACTGGTCCACAAAACACGTAGTGCCTGTGCGGATCATTTCTGCGCATGAGACGGAAACAGCGGGGGGGAGCATGTCAGGAGTCATTTCTAATTCCAGTACTCGGATCGTGTTGAACCATCCATCAAGAGTAAACAAGGTGTGCCCTTCCACATGCCCTCGGAAAAGTGTCATGGGTGTGTGGGTGTGAGCGTTGATCAGGCCCGGCATAACTAAGCGGTTGCCAAGATCAAGTACTGTATCAAAATTTGCTTGTTCGGAGAGGTCTTTCTGAAGTCCGATATCAACGATCCGGCTATCTTCAATGATCAGATAACCATCTTTGTAAATTTTGTCTGCTATGTCAAGACACGCGACCATTCTGCACTTTATCAATTGGTTTTTCATTTAATAATTTTAACTGATAATTTCTTGAAAACGATCAAATGTAAAAATTATTTTTTCTAAGAAGAAAAATATGTTTTGTTAATAGCAACATCCATCCTGATGTGTTTTAATTGATATTATTAAATGACAAAAATGTAAAATGAAAAATTTTCAAAGAATTACAATGTTTATTTTAATAACTGGAATATTGGCTGCTTGCGTACCGGTATTCTCTTCTGGGATAGCTGAAGTCAATCCGAAGGAGATAAGCGTTCCCCTGGTTGTTCAACCGACTTCTACTATCATCCTCACACCTATTCCAAATCCATTTTCTCTAGAAAGTCTGGCAAGGCGGTCTTATGGAGACGGGGAATTCAATATTGAATATACCTGGGAACGGCAGGAAGAGTTTGTGCGCTACAAAGTTAATTATTCCAGCGATAATCTTACAATTCATGGATTTGTCAATATACCGGAAGGAAAAGGCCCGTTTCCTGTTGTTGTTACACTGCATGGATATATTCCTGCCAGTCAGTATGAAACCCTCGATTATTCCGCCCGCTATGCTGATTCAATTGCCCGCAAAGGATATATTGTCCTGCATCCGAATATGCGTAATTCTCCACCTTCAGATTCTGTGAGACGTATACGCGATTATCAAAGTGGTTATACGATCGATGTGATGAATATGCTCGCCCATGTGCGTGAAATGGCGGGGCAGCCGGGTATATTTGAGAATGCGGATCTCAGCCGCATCGGCATCTGGGGGCACAGCTTAGGCGGAGGCACAGCTCTGCGTGTGGTTGGGCTAGTGGATGAAATCAAAGCGGCAGTCTTGTATGCAGCTGTTAGTCAGCGCTATACCAATGCTTCCACCGGTATTGAAATATTTGATTATGAAGGGAACAATGCCGCATTCAGTATCCATCACGGGCAAGATGACGAGGTCATTTCTGTTGATTGGTCACGAAAATTATGCGAGCAACTGCAGGATGCTGGCAAGCAGCCCGAGTGTTACTTTTATGATGATCAACCGCATACTTTTTACAGGCAGGGTGAGGGAGATGCATTGTTTATCAAACGCACGATTGAATTCCTTGATATTTATTTAAAAGATAGATAAGGTGAGTTAGTGTCTTTTTGAATGTTGTTTCAGAACCTTTGAATCCCAATCTGGATAATTTGATGCTGGCAGAGCCTGGTATTGATTGCCAGCTATTTATATAGAGTAGGAAGACCGCAATTTTTCTGGTGTTCCGACGCGTAAGAATTCTGCCAGGTCTATGCTGATGATTAAGCTAATCCTGCGCTCAATAATGTACTCAAGTACGGGAATTTATTCATGGTGAGGTTAGATCGTGTCATTCATTAGACAATCTCACGAATCCTGGATTTCCCTGGCTATCCCATATGTGTTGAATCCATTTAAATGGTTGCGGAAAAGAAGAATTCACATTATAATAAATAAAACGTTACAATGTTATAACGTAATAACGTAGTAATGTATAAAAGAAAAGGGATATGGAACCAATAATTTTTGACCACGAAAAAGGAATTCCGATATACCGCCAATTGGCTGAGTATTTTAAAGTGCAGATTTCTAAAGGCATTTACCGCCCAGGAGACTTATTACCTAGTGAAGCAGAGCAAGTACGGGATCTGAAAGTAAGTCGTACGACAGTGCGACTGGCTTCTGGGTTATTAAATAATGCCGGTTTGATTAGACAGGAACAGGGCAGGGGAACCATTGTTATATCGCAGATCCGCAGTAAGCTTCCCATGCTTTCCAGTTTTACCGAAGAGGTAGAACGATTGGGGTATACACCTGGGATGGAACTACTATCCCAGGGTGAAGAAAAATTATCTTTTAATGCCGCCAATGCTTTAGATCTGAATCCCGGGAAGAAAGTCATCAAGGTTGTTCGTTTGAGGTTGGCGGATAATAAACCAATCGGTATTGCTACTACCTGGTTGAATAATGTGAAGTATCCGGATTTGGAGGATATTGATTATCGTGCGCTTTCCCTTTACCAAGTATACGAAAACCAACTTGGACTAATTATCAAAAACGCAATAGAGAATGTACAGGCAGATATTGTAGATGAGCATGAGATATCCAGGTTAAAAATAGCACCCGGGTCTCCTGTACAGAGGATAACACGCACAACATTTGCCATTAGCGAGAACGAATTTGGTGTTCCTATTGAATACGTTGAGGCTGTATTTAATGCTGCTGTATATAGCGTAGATATTGAGTTGTTTCGCCGCAAGAAAATGTAATCGACATAAACAGAAAGGTGATTTGAAATGAATCCTGTAGATAAATTTGCTGAATTAGATCGGATTTTTGGTACTCGAAAACCTGTCGTTGGGATGGTGCATCTTGAGCCTTTGCCAGGTTCACCTCGCCATGATGATCGATCTATGAAGGAGATTACCGATTTCGCTTTGAGTGAGGCGCACTTATTGAAAGAAGCGGGTATGAATGGCGTGATCATTGAGAATTTTGGCGATGTTATGTTCTACAAACGTGTTCCGGCCGAAACAATTGCGGCTATGACCTACGTTGCAACAAATATTGCCCGGGAGGTGCCGGGTTTGACCCTGGGATTATGTGTGCTGCAGTCAGACGCAATCGCAGCTATGGCAATAGCCAATATTGTTGGAGGAAAATTCATTCGTGTTCCGTATTATACGGAAACCTATGTGGTGGATGCTGGATTATTGGATAGCATTGCTGCAGAAACACTGCGGTATCGAAAATTCTTAAACGCGGATGTCAAGATATTTGCAGATGTGCATATCAAACATGGATATCCGATCTCGCAGCGGCCGATTGGAGAATCAGCCAAAGATGCTGCACACCGCGGATTGGCGGATGCAATTCTTGTAACAGGTGTTGCCACAGGTGCTGAGACTAAAATGAGTGATTTAAAGGAAGTAAAAGAATCTGTTGATCATACTCCTGTCTTTGTTGCCAGCGGTGTGGATGAAAAGAATCTTCCCTTATACAAGGGCATTGCTGATGGGATTATCTTAGGAACAAGGATTAAAAAAGATAATGATACTGAAGCACCTATTGACCCTGACAAATTGAACCGATTTATGGAAATTGCAAGAAAAACCTGGTCTAAATAGGAGGTTTGCAGAAATGAGTATGTACCCTGACGATAACCGCTATCAGAATTTTGTAGACTTATATAGAGTTAAAAAACCAATTATTGGCATGGTTCATCTTCCACCCTTGCCGGGTTCCCCAATTTATAACGGTAAAGGGTTAAGTGAAGTTATTGAACACGCGCTGTTTGATGTCAACGAACTTCAGGAAGGTGGCGTGGATGCTCTTGAAATAGAAAATTTTTCTGATCCAACCTATTATCCCCACGAAGTAGGCCCTGAACTAGTTGCAGCTATCTCGGTTGTTTCTGACCATATTATGAAAATTGCTAGAGTACCGGTTGGTATATGCATTCTTTCTGATCCGAAAGCATCCTTGAGTGTTGCCCATGCGGTTGGAGCCCAATTTATACGGGCCACTTTTTTCACTGAAGCATCTGTGGATGTATCTGGGTTGGTTTTACCAAAGCCGCATGAGTTATTACGTTTCCGGAAATTCCTGGATTCTTCAATAAAAATCTATGCGGATGTTCATATAAAACATTCCGCACCGTTGGTTAAACGACCTTTGGGAGATTCAGCTTTGGATGCTAAATATTTTCTGTCAGATGCCATCATTATCAGTGGAACTCATACTGGCAAAGAGACCAAGATGGACGATATTCAAGAGGCCAAAGAAGCTGTAGAGAAGTTTCCAGTATTAGTAGGAAGCGGTTTTAGAAAAGAATCAGCCAAGATGATTTTTAAATATGCAGACGGTGCAATTGTTGGAACCTCGCTTAAAAAGGATGGAATTAGTTCCTATCCCGTTGACCGCAAACGCGTACAAGATTTAATGGAAACCGTAAAGGAAATTCGAGAAAATATCAAATAATTTATTGACGAATAATTTAGAACCCTAAGTGAGGAGGTGAATGTATTCCAAGAAAATTTAATAAGTGCGTAGTATATATTTGAATTTACCAAAATAAATATTGTTATGTTAAGGAGTAGACCTATGAATAAGAATAGATTTTTTCTCGCCCTTTCACTTCTGGTAATTCTCTCTTTTGTGGTTTCATGTGCTCCAAAAGCTGTAGAAGCCCCTGCCGCAGCTGAACCAGTGGAAGAAGAGGTAGTTGCTCAAGAAGAGGTGACCGAAACAGAAGTAACAGAAGAAGTCATTACAGTGGCGGTTGTTGCTGGCGGTGAGATCGGTGATTTGGGATTCATCGATTCTGCTAATGAAGGTTTAATGAAGATGGAAAGCGAACTTGGCTTGAATACTGACATTCTTCAAACCCGCAATGATGCAACGCGCTTTCTAGATGATCTGGTTTCTGCTGCCGAAATTGCTGACCTCATTTTCGTTGTTCCCGGTTACTTTTTTGATGAACAACTTAAAGAGGTTGTACCCCAATTCCCTGACAAGACTTTTGTGTATGTGGATGGCGAAACAGGCATCGAGGGTATGACCTCGCTGCGTTTTCTTGAGAATGAAGGCGCATTTTTAGCTGGTGCATTAGCAGCATTAATGACTACCGAGAAGGATGCTCTTGCTAATACTGATGATGCAATATACATTGGTTTCATGGGCGGTTTTGATATGCCAGTTATCCATAATTATCTAGTTGGTTTCAATCAGGGTGCAACCTATGCTGTACCTGATGTTGAAGTATTGAATCGATTTGCAGGCACACATTTTGATCCGGCAATCGGCAAAGAAACTGCTCTGGCAATGTACGGGGCGGGCGTTGACATTATTTTCCAGGCGGCAGGTCCAACAGGGCTGGGAGTTTTTGAAGCTGCAAAAGAAGCCGAGAAATATGTGGTCGGTGTGGATAGCAACCAGAAAGGTTTAGCACCGGAATTTACTATTGCCAGCATGCGTAAAAATGTTGGTGACTCCATTTTTGATTTCACCCAAATGTTCTTGAATGGAGAAGTGGAAATTGGCAATGCTTACCGATATGGGTTAGCTAAAAATGGTGTTGGAATTGATTACGGTGGGATAGAGCCTGATCTTGTTCCCCAGGAAATCAAGGACAAAATCGCGGAATATAGTCAGATGATTATCGATGGACTAATCGTCGTCGAAGAATATACTGGCGAGTAATAAAATTCTACAAAATGGGCGGGCAGGGATAAAGAAAGATTCCAGCCTGCCCATTTTTTCTTAACTTGAAGATGCCACAGGAGATTAACGCGTGACTTATGCGATTGAAATGAACCGGATTACTAAAATCTTTGGTAAAACGATTGCCAACGATAATATTAATCTTGTGGTTAAAGAGGGGCATATACATGCTGTTCTTGGGGAAAATGGGGCAGGTAAAACAACATTAATGAAAATCCTGTTTGGAGAGGAAAAGCCTTCTGAAGGGAATATAAAAATTTTCGGAAAGCCCGTAAACATAACCAGCCCTGCAGCAGCTTTGAGGTTGTCCATAGGATTTATCCATCAGCATTTTACATTGGTTAATGAATTTACCATCGCCCAAAATTTTGCTTTGGGGATCGAGCCCAGAACCGGCCTGATTTTTACAGACTATAAGAAAGTAAATGAGAAAGTCAAGGAAATCATTAAAATGCTGGACCTGCCGATGAATCTCTCGGCACAGGTGGGTTCATTTTCTGTGGAAGAGCAGCAGATTATCGAAATTGGTAAAGTGCTCTACAGGGGAGCGAAAATACTTATTCTAGATGAGCCAACCTCTGTTTTAACACCTCAACGAATCATAAAACTATTAGATATTCTTAAGGTATTGAAAAAACAAGGAGAAACGATCATCTTAATCACCCATAAACTGGAAGAGGCCCTTTCAATTGCGGATGAGATCAGTGTACTTAGAAAAGGAAAACTGGTCGCAACTTTACCGAGAGATCAGGTTGACCGAGAAGGATTAGTTCGGCTAATGGTTGGCGATGAACCATTGATAAAAATAGAACGAGAAGAGCAATCATACAAAGAGTCATTGATACAAATAAGAGATTTGTCCATAACCTCGGCCTCTCATAAAAACGTTAATAAGATAAACTTGGATATTCATCGAGGAGAAATATTTGGTTTAACCGGCGTGGGTGGGAATGGGCAGGATGAATTGGTCGAAGTCTTGATTGGTTTACGAACTGCAAGCGAAGGTGAAATTCTCTATCGAGGACAAAACATTGTCAATTGGGATATCAAAAAAAGGAGAATGAACGGATTCGCTTATGTTGCTGAAAACAGGATCAAGAGAGGGTCAGCGGTTTCACTATCTGTTTTTGATAACCTGATCATGGGCCATCATTACTGGCCTGATTACCGGCGGGGGTTAATTCTTAATCAAAGAAAACTGCATAATTATTCGGAGGAAATCATTAGAAAATATAATGTGGTCGCCGATTCCCTGGAAATAAACGCAGGAAGCCTTTCCGGTGGAAACTTGCAAAAACTAATCATCGGGCGGGAATTCTCTTTTAATGCATCTTTTTTGATCGTAGCATATCCCAGTCAGGGAATTGACATTCGCACAACGAAATTAGTTCATTCTGAATTGCTTCAGCGCAGGCAGGAGGGATGTGCTATCTTGCTCATATCTGGAGATCTAGATGAAATCTTCAGCTTGAGTGATCGTATTGGCGTGATGTATTCTGGAGAATTGGTTGCAACCACTTCCTCGTCAAAGACAAACCGCATTGAACTGGGCCAATACATGACAGGGGCTCGGAGAAAATAGTTATGAAATCTTCAGCAAATTTTCGCAGACAGATCATGCGCCAATCACTCAGCTTGATCAGTGCTATTGTGCTGGCTTTAGTTATTGGTCTGCTGATGTTAGCCATGGATGGATTTACACCGGCTGAGGTTCTAAAAGGTGCTTATGCCGGAACTTTTTCTTCCGATTTCCGTTTTGCAAACATGATTTCACGCTTGATAATTATTTGCCTGGTTGCGCTCGCAGCAGCGGTGCCATTTAAAGCAGGTATCTGGAATATTGGTGGAGATGGACAATTAGCTATCGGCGCATTTTTTGCGGCTTTTGTTGGGTTTTCTTTATCCGGTTTGCCAAAGATCATCCATCTAACATTGGCTATCTCAGCAGGTATGCTGGGTGGGGCGTTCTGGGCTAGTATTCCAACCTACCTGCGCTTTAAATTCAAGGCCAACGAGATTGTTACAACTATTATGATGAATTACCTGGCATCATTAATTACAGCTTATTTAGTGAACTACCCGTTTCGTGCGCCTGGATCATCAAATGCCGAGACACCTGTAATCGCTGAAAGTGCCACATTAATGACGATGGTTCCATTGTCCAACCTGAATACCGGACTCTATCTGTCTGTCGCGGCATTCTTGATCATCCTTTTCCTTGATCGAAAAACTATATGGGGATATGAGTGGCGTATATTGGGTGCTAATGAAGAGTTTGGGCGTTGTGGCGGTATCAGTGATACAAGGATGCGCTTCCTTTCAATGTGCATTGGTGGAGCTTTAGCGGGGTTGGCCGGTTCAATTCTTGTGTTAGGAGCGTATCATAAATTTATTCTGGGGATGGGGGGCACGGTTGGGCTTAACGGGGTGTTGATTGCCCTGATTGCAGCTAACAGCCCAGAACTAATCCTGTTTGTGTCGATGATATTTGCATTTCTTCAAAGCAGTGCGGTAGGCATGCAGGCGAAACTGGGTGTCGCGATTGAATTAAGCGATATTCTTCAAAGTGTAATAATCCTGATGGTGATTACGAGAAGCAAAATATGGGCGGTGATCTCAAAGATATTCCCACACAGAGATAAAGGTGATTATGACAGCAATAATTGAGTTTATCCGGGCATCATTAAGACTAACCACGCTTTTATTATTGCCCGCTTTGGGTGGTGCTTATATGAATGTGGCAGGAGTTCCTAATGTAGGGATGGAGGGAATGATGCTGATAACAGCGCTGGTTTCTTATATCGTCAGTTTTACTACTGGCAGCTGGCTGTTGGGTCTTATAGCAGCTATCTTGACCGGAATGCTGGTGGGGGCTGTGTATGCTCTTTTTGTGCTGCGGTGGAAGGCAGATATATTTGCGGTTGGCATCACGCTGAATGTGTTGATGAGTGGTGTTTGTGCATATATAATTCGAAGGTATTACAATCAGGAATCCATGCTCATTGTGCAGGATATTAAATTATTTCCACATATTTCACTGTCTTTCTTGGAATCGTATCCCCAATTATATTTACTGCTCAGCGATTACTCATTTCTTATTCCAACCTCCATTTTACTGACTTTTGTTACTTACATTGTGCTTTTTCATACACCCCTTGGCTTTTGGTTGCGAGCCGCCGGTTCAAATTCATCAGCGCTTATGGTTTCTGGCAAGAACGTGAATAATATCCGCTTTATAGCATTTATGATCAGTTCCGCTTTCTGTGGATTAGCGGGAGCACATCTTTCTTTAGGTTATTTGGGTATGTTCGCGTTATCTTTAGTCGCAGGGAGAGGTTTCGTCGCTTTAGCGATTGTATTATTTGGCAATAGCAATCCGGTCGCGATTATTATTGCCAGCCTGGTTTTTGGGATAGCGGAATCAGCGAAGTTGCGTATTCCAACCGAAGTATTGGCCCCTCAATTTCCATTAATGCTTCCCTATATTCTCACTATTCTGGCCATCTCTATCATGGGAAAATATTCCAAATCCATCATCCATAATGACTAGGCAATTCCTAAATTGAGGTTGGAATTTATACACAAAGAATATAAGGATAAAATTCAGATATCGTATGTAGAGCATGAAGGTTTTGTTGGTAATAAGATTTAAGTAAACACAGCTTGTCTAACGCTCCATTTTTGATTGGAGAACTATGAAAACAGTTATGGGAGTTTTGGGACCTATTCAAGAGACTGATCTTGGATTTACCCTTCCGCATGAACATCTCTTCACAGATTTAAGCTGCTATTGGAGCGGGGAATTTAAAGAAAGACTGACTCCCTTTGTTGCTGGTGATGAGGAATCCTTAAAGGAAAGAGATGAAGTCATTCGTAATCCCTGGGATTACAGGGACAATTGTGTCCTTGATGATGTGGATTGTGCGATTCATGAAACCAAGGCATTTTACGAATATGGGGGAAAAACAATTGTGGATGTGTCTCCGTATAAGGGAATGGGTCGAGATCCCGCTGGATTGGTTACTGTGGCAGAAAAAACATCAGTCAATGTGATCATGTCAACGGGAAGGTATTCAGAACCATCCATGAGCGAAGGGGAAAGAGAAATGGATGTGGACCAGATCGAAAAAATCCTTTTGGGTGAATTCGAGAATGGAGTAATGGAAAACCCTGAAATCATGCCGGGTTTGCTGAAAGTGGGTTTTGTATCTAGCATTGATAAGATTTCTGAAATTCGCTCGCTTCGAGCAGCAGGAAGGGCGCAGGAAAAAATTGGATGTGCTCTTAGCGTTCATCCACACATTTGGGAACCGGACAGTCATCTCATTCTTGATATATTGGAGGAAGAGGGATGCGATTTGAGAAGAGTGATTCTTTGTCATCAGGATTATTTGGGCGGCCAGAGTGAATATTTAGATTCGCTGGCTAAACGTGGAGCGTATATTGAATTTGACGCTTTTGGATGCGGCTTTATCAATGACAGAATATGGCAGCAGTCAGATTTTGAAAAGATCGGTTTTTTAGAACAGCAAATTGAATTAGGTAATGAAGAGCATATATTAATTTCTGGTGACATGTGTTTAAAGATTATGTTGTCTTTTTGGGGAGGAATAGGGCTGGTCAATATACCAAAATTTCTTATTCCTTCAATGAAGTTATACGGCATCAATGATGAGTTGATCCAAACGATCACAATTGACAACCCTAGTAGGGTTTTTTGTCATTAAACTTAGTAACAGGAGATAGATTAATGAATTTGAGAAATGATTCGGCTCAGATACAAACCCTGGGTATTGGTGATGCTATGGTTGATTTGTATACACGGGCTTCTCAATTACCTCCAAAAGGAGGGAATATCTGGAGTACAGCTGTTGAGATGAGTCCTGGAGGAACAACTGCTAATGTTTCGGCAAACATTGCTAGGCTTGGAATTAGTTCGGCTTTTATTGGCCGTGTTGGAAGTGATCCTTACGGGCAGTTTATCATTGACGAATTCAAAAAAGTTGGGGTGGAAACGGGAGATATATTTATCAAAAAAGGCGCCTTCACAGGGATAATTTTGGGGATTATTGATGATCAAGGTGAACGGACTTTTATTGCGTGTGCGAAAGGAGCATCGCATACTCTGCTCACAAAATCGGATGTCCACCAGATAGATTTTGAAAAATATCAAACTATCCATACTAGCGGCGTATGCTTGGTTGAACAGCCATCCATGGAATCATTATTGGCCGCAATGGAAATTGCCCATGCCCTTAATAAGAAAATTTATTTTGATCCAAATTTACGTTTGGAGGGCAATGTTTTTCCTGAAGAATTACGTGAGGCACAATACAAGGCAATTAGCCTTTCAGATGTTGTCCTGATCGGGGAAGAGGAACTCTTTCAGCTTTGTGGATGTGCTTCAATTGAAGAGGGTAGTGAAAAGTTGTTAAAAAAAGGAGCGGGATTGATAGTCATAAAACAAGGAGACAAAGGAGTGACTGCAATCACTAGTAAAGAAAATTTATCCGTTCCCGGTTTCAATGTGAAGGTCTGCAGCACTGCCGGCGCTGGTGATGCTTTTGACGCCGGGTTTATTGCCGCTCAATTACGCAATGCAAATCTACTTGATGCATTAATTTACGCAAATGCAGTGGCTGCAATTAAAGTAACCAGGAAAGATGCCAGATCGGCTCCCACCCATACTGAGACCATCGAGTTTATAAGAAAAAGGAATATTAAGGTTGGAATGGATCTTGAAAGAAATTAATAATTCAGATGGCTATTTTTAGTTCGATATTTGCAGGTTCAGTAAACGTTGTTCATGAGGGCCTAATAGTTAATTCATGGAAATACTATATCTATATTCAAGCTGTTATGAACCCCGCATTTTAAAAATAAGAATTAAAAAGAAATTTGTATCATTGACACGATGGCGTAAAAGATTCTGTAAATATTTTTCCGCGAAAAGGGGCTGGAATCCTTGACAATAGTTGTGTCAAACTGAATTCTTTCCTGATATCGTTTAATGTCTCGCAAAGGGCGAATTTCGGTTAGAATTATTTCTTTCGTAAAATAAATTCTTTTCACCGGGAGAATGAGCACTCAAGAAAGAGCAATGTAAACCATGAAGAATATCTTCACCAGTTATATTAAGAATATCAAGAGTTTCGATTTCAACATCAAACTTTATTTAGCTACTGTCTTTATCAGTAATCTTGGTTTCGGTGCATTTCGTGCGGTTTTTAATTTGTATATCCTTTCAATGGACATGACCCCTGCTTTTCTGGGCATCGTCCTGAGTTTGACGCCTTTTGCGGCTGCGATTGCATCCATCCCGATTGGTTTTCTTGCAGAAAAAATTGGATATAAACGTTCATTCCTTCTGGTTAACTTTATCATCGGCAGCGCATATTTTATGCAGATAATCAGCCCCAACCAAGCGCTTATTATGAGCGGGGCATTCCTGACCGGGTTGGCAGCATGCGGGAATTTCATCATTCAACTCCCCTTTGTGTCCCATTATGCTAAGGAGAACAAGAATCAGGCCTACACACTCATGAGCTTAGTTTTTATGCTGGGTAATTCTATCGGCGCGCTGGTTGGCGGATCAATTTTCAGCTGGGTCGATATGCTGATTTCCAACGAGGCGTTGTCTTACCGTGTGATATTGGCATTCTTCAGCCTAATCATTATCGCAGGCAGTATTCCCCTTTTCTTCATGAAGGAGGATAAACCAACTGCTCATAAAAAGATCAGTCTGTCTCCGTATTTGAAAGGAATTGATATTACTACGGTTAAATTTGCCGCCGTGGAAATATTCATTGGTTTTGGGCTGGCATTCGTGGCTTTATTTCTAAATGTGATCTTTGTGTATTATTTCAATTCTTCTTTGGAGATGTTTGGCGTAATGAGTGCGGTACTTGTGATTCCAGCGATCTTTTTTCTTTTTACTGGTCCTTCTATTGCGGAAAAGATCACAGGTCTTCGGGTTGTCCTCATTAGCCGTTTTGTATCGATATTTTTGACGCTCCTGGTTGTATTGACCCAGAACGTGTTCATCGGAAGCGGTGCGTATATTCTCTACCGCTCGCTATTAGGGTTGGCGCAGTCACTGTGGTTCGCGTTCGCGATCTCGCGGGCAACCAAACGCTCGCGTATGGCTACTGCTGCCTGGCTGGAGATTACCTTCCAGATCGGGCTTGGGATTGCGGCGTTAGTTGGCGGCAGGTTGATCGCCAGTGAATCCTACCTCATGTTAGGTATCTTATCATCAGCTGCAACAGCGGTATCATTTCTGCTGACATATCTGTTCTTTGGACGGAAAAAAGCTCAATCGCAAGCGGGATAAAAACCTTTTTTCTATCAACAAAGGAAAATTCAATTTATTGATTATTGTTTTCTATTCTAGATTCTCGTCGTACTCTGGGATAAAATTGTTTAAGGAGTGCTGTGAAAATAACTGAGGTCAGCGATATAGTATTAATTGGAGGTCTTATTTTCAGGCTGCGCATAAAATCTATATTATGTAATATTTTCTAACAATATTTTGTGTTCATATACTTCATCAATCAGGTAACAATAAGATCTAAACTATCAGGAGGATTACGTGACTAATTTTTCAAAACACCATATATTTTCAGTATTGTTTATCCTTTTATTTTTAACATCAGGATGTATTACTATCAATGAGAAAGATTCAAATGGGTCAGAAGCAACTCAAATGGCTTTTGAATTGACAAAAATGGCCTTCGAAATGGAAATGAACGCAGCCACCACAGAAGCTATGCAGCCAGCCCAGGAGCAGCCTGCTGTCCAGGAAGCACAACCAGTACAGCAGCTCCCAGCAGCCCAGGTGCAGGCACCAGCAATCGCACCAGCCACTTCGTTTGGTGTTCCTCAGAAATGGCATGGCGGCAGCTGCCATGTCGGTTGCTATTTTGAGGATGTAACCGGAGATGGAAAAGCAGATTTCATCGCTCATGATAACGAGGGAATATTTGTGTTACCTTCAACCGGTACAGGTTTTGGACTGCATACCAACTGGACGGGAGGACCGGTCTCATGCAATAATGAATGTTATTTTGAAGATGCCACAGGGGACGGCAAAGCGGATTTCATTGCCTATGACAATGATGGGATCTGGGTTTTACCTTCTACGGGTTCCAGTTTCAGCGCGCCAGAGAAATGGCACGGCGGCAGCTGCCATGTCGGTTGCTATTTTGAGGATGTAACCGGGGATGGAAAAGCAGATTTCATCGCTCATGATAACGAGGGAATATTTGTGTTACCTTCAA
>CBDAFG010000056.1:0-9517 GCA_965195205.1 uncultured Pelolinea sp.
AGGAACATCCAACTTCTGCAAGTCCCGGCGGACAGCCTGCATTTCCATGATGGGTACAATCAGCTCAGTTTGTGGGGTGAAGTTAGCTACATATGCGACATCCTGGAACGCGTTGACTAGGTCCTGCACTTTTTCGACCTCTTCTAATAAATTTTCAGAAGCGCAAGGATCCGGTGTAGCTGTGGGCATAGGTGTAGGCGGAACTGGCGTAGGATCTGCAGGTATAAAGTTTTCAATCACCGAACAAGATGAAATGAACATTGCTACGATAGAAATAATTATTGCTATTTTTTTCATTGTTACCCCTTCTCCCTTCCTTACAGATTATTCAATTGCATCAATCTATTATATAGCATTCGACAAATTAAATATGGTGTTTTCAACACTGAAGAATAATTGACCATCTGATTGTTAAACTATATAATTAACAGATGAGAAATCCTACCATTGCCATCGTCACAGACAGCACCGCCTGTATTCCCCAGAACCTCCGTGAGAAACTTCAAATCCATGAAGTAGCATATTATATCCACCGCGGGGTTGATGTTCTGAAAGATTTAGTAACCGTTCAACGGGATGAATTCCTGCAGTGGCTGCCAACCGCAGAAGAATTACCGAAAACCGCCAACCCAGGACCTGGTGATTATTATAAAGTTTACAAAGATCTGGCGGATACTGGTAAAACAGAAATCATCAGCATCCATATGACATCAAAAGGAAGTGGGGCATATCAGGCAGCGTGCATTGCAGTGAAAATGATGAAAGAGAAATTACCGAACGTCCATATTGAAGTGGTCGACACCCTCAATGTTGCGCTCTGCCAAGGATGGATTGCCATTGAAGCGGCACGCAGTGCGCTCGCTGGCATAAAAATAGACAAGATCATAGAAATTATCCAAGACATGCTCCCGATCACCCGCATGGTTCAAACCGCAGATACCTTGAAATATCTATATATGGGCGGACGAATTGGGAAGGCGATGCATCTCGCCGGATCTATCCTTAGTTTAAAACCAATCATCAGCATGAAAGATGGAGAGATCGTCGCCCTAGGTGTTGCCCGCGGATTGAACCAGGCGTACCGTAAGATGGTAAACGTGATCGAATCAACGGTTGGATCTTCAGGCAAAATTAAAGTAGCATATATGCATGCTGGCGCACCTTTAAAAATCCTTAAATTAAAAGAAATGGTAGATACAAACTTTGAAATTGCAGAATCATTTATTTCTGAACTTTCTCCTGCTCTGATGGTACATACCGGACCCGGTACTACTGGATTATGCTATTTTCCTGTTAAATAAAAACCCTTGTTTTTATCCGAATTGAATTACTTCGCACTTGCAAATTAGAATTATTGTTCTATAATTAGGGTTATGGATAATATGGAGAAGCTGAAAATACTCTCTTCTGCCAGCCAAATTGAAGTAGGCGAAGATGGCTGCCGGACAGCTAACCACGGGCGATTGGATGGCATCGTCCTTACCCATGCAGCTCTACCCAATGGAAAAACCACAACCCTGTTGAAATCACTGTTAACTTCAGTGTGTGAAAACAACTGTCTATACTGCCCAATGCGGGCAGGGAGAGATTTCCGCAGAACTACTTTCCAGCCAAAGGCATTTGCACAAATGGTTGTCAATCTCACAAAGGCAGGGTTGATCCAGGGTGTTTTCCTCAGCTCAGGCGTCACGGGCGGTGGGATCCGTACTCAGGACCGGCTGATAGAAACCGCAGAAATTTTGCGCTTCAAACTAAATTATCGTGCCTATATTCATCTCAAGATCATGCCCGGAGCTGAATTCGCGCAAGTGCTGGCATCCATGCGCATTGCCGATCGGGTCTCCATCAATCTTGAAGCGCCCAACGCAGCCCGGCTCCCCACACTCGCCCCAAAAAAACAATTCGAGAGCGAGTTGATGGAGCCAATTAGAATCATGAACTATATTCGCCAAAATCTCACACCCGACACCGCCTGGAAAAAACGCTGGCCTTCTTCCTGCACCCAATTTGTTGTAGGCGGTGCGAACGAGACAGACAAAGAATTACTTTCAACCTCCCAGTCACTCCACAAAAATCACGGTATTCTTCGAGTTTATTATTCAGCACTTACCCCCTGCAGAGGAACTCCGTTTGAGAACCACGTCCCTATTCCGATAAAACGTGAGCACCGCCTTTATCAGGCAGATTTTCTAATTCGAGACTATGGTTTCACTGAAAATGAATTAGCGTATGATGAAAATGGACTCCTTCCGCTAGAAAAGGATCCTAAGTTGATATGGGCAGAACGTTATATAAAACACCAACCGATCGAGATCAATCGTGCCTCTCGTAAAGAATTGCTGCGTATACCAGGTATTGGACCAAAAAGCGCTATGGCGATCGTTCGCGCTCGGCACCACCACACCATATCTAGTCTCAGCACATTAAAAAAGATCGGTGTTCGCACACAACAGGCAAAGGATTTTATTCTTCTAAACGGAAAACATCCAGTACGGCAGCTTATGTTCTTTTAAATAACCTCATCATTCTTTCAATCCCTAAGATATAATTTTTATTATAGAATTAAACTTAATAATGAATACTATTCTCTTCTCCTGCCAATTAGTTACACCTTTTGAGGTAATATCTGATGGTATTGTTGCCTGGGACACAAAGGGCAAGATTATTTATGCCGGTTCTGAAAAAGAAGGGGCACATCTCACCGGTAACCGCATTGATTTAAAGGGAATGACCGCAGCTCCCGGCTTGATTGATATCCACGTGCACGGCGGATACGGGATCGCATTTGGACTCGGGAATCTATCCGAAGAACTGAAAAAATATTCCAGTTGGGTAGCACATTTCGGTGTAACAGGATTCGTTCTATCCATCACCGGCCCCAATCCTGATTTTATCCTTCAAGCAATTCGGGCGTACATTCCCCTGTTTGAAAAAGAATTTATCGGCGCTCAACCATTAGGACTGCATTTAGAAGGGCCCTTCATCAATCCGCAAAAACACGGCGCGTTTAATCCCGCCTGGATCCATCTGCCTTCACTGAAAGAAATGAGTGCATATCTGGATGCTGGGGAGGGCTGGATCCGTCAAGTTTCCCTCGCTCCGGAGATGGAAGGCGCAGATCAGGTCGCAGACCTGCTGAATAACGCAGGTGTGCGTGTGGCACTCGCTCATTCCAACGCGAATTTTGAAACAGCCAGCCGTGCTCTGCACTGTAAATATACTCACGTGACCCATACCTTCAACGCCCAATCCCCTCTCCATCACCGAAAGCCAGGCGTAGTGGGTGCAGTACTGAGTTCAGAAGGAGTAAGCGCGGAACTGATCGCCGATGGTGTGCATGTTCATCCCGCGGCAATGCGAATCCTGACACGCTGTTTGGGTGCGGAGCGCATTGTTCTCATTTCAGATGCCATGCCAGGAGCAGGCCTGCCGGATGGAACATACACTCTTTTAGGCCAACAAGTGGCTATCCAGAACGGAAAATCACTCCTGCCAAATGGAACACTCGCTGGCAGCACCGCCACCCTGGATACCTGCGTACGGAATATGGTTAAATTGGCAGGTGTACCTTTTGCTAATGCGGTACGGATGGCATCATATAACCCAGCAGGGGTTATCGGAGTAGATGATCACATCGGCAGCCTGGCACCCGGAAAGAAAGCGAATATCGCTGTATTCGATAAAAACCTTAATGTCAAAATGACTTTCATTAATGGAAGTCTTGTATACGAGGAAAAAAATAATGGGTAATAAGCCCTTGAAGGTTGGCTTAATTGGATTAGGATTTATTGGAAAAATACACGCCCAATCATACCGTTCCATCCCATTCTGCTATAAAAATCCCGAGATACTTGCAAAAGTGAGTGCTGTACTGCGCACAAAAACAGGTGGAGACCAGGATTTTTTAGAAACGCTCAGCAGCCCTTTCGTCACAACAGATGTAAACGCCTTTTACGATCAAGCCCTGGACATGGTCGATATTTGCACGCCAAATGCACTTCACATGGAGCAGGCCATTACCGCCCTCAGCCACAAAGTGCATCTTTATGTTGAAAAACCGCTTGGGCTGAATCTGGCTCACGCGCGAAAAATTGCTGATGCTGCCCGCTCTGCAGATGTTTTTTCCCATACTGCTTTCATTATGCGCTACTTCCCGGGAGTCCGGCAGGCAAAAGCGATCATTGCATCCGGCGCGTTAGGTGAAATCTACAATTTTCGGGCTCAGTTCTTTCATAATAGTTATATGGATCCTCAACGCCCAATTTCCTGGCGTCTGCAGTACGCTCTTTCTGGCGGCGGTGCACTGACGGACCTGGGGGTGCATATGATCGATATGGTACGGTATCTATTGGGAGAAGCATCCTGGGTGCAGTGCCGCACTCGCACATTCATCAACCAACGCCCAGATTCCCCAGGCAGCAGTAAATTGGTTCCGGTAGATGTAGATGACTGGGCGCTGTGCATTATTGGTCTTGAGAACGGAGCACAGGGCAATATTGAAGTGACCCGTTTGTCCGGCGGGATGGGCGACAGCACCCGTATGGAAATTTTCGGCAGCCGGGGCAGCGTCATGTTCGACGCCAAAGATCCGCTGCACTGTGAATTCTATGATCAGAAAAGCAAACAATACCATATCGGAGATCTAGATTTCTCCTCACCCGAAGGAGAAAGTAAGATAACCGATCTTTGGCCGCCAGCCAAAATGTCACTCGGGCATTTCGTCGATGCTCATACTGCCTGTATCTATGATTTTCTACAGCACATCCAATCCGGCAAACAGACTCCTTTGAACTTTAATGACTCAGTAAAAACGCAAGAGATCCTTGAAGCAGCTTACCTTTCCGCCAGCATGAAATCGGAAACTATTCAACTACCCCTAAATTAAAGGAACTACAATGAGAATAGCAGTCATCGGCGCAGGTGGGATCGCCCAAAAAGCATATCTTCCCCTTTTAGCAGTCATGCCGGATGTGGAAATCGCAGGAATATTCAGCCGTACGCAAGCGCGTGTAGACGAAACATGCAGAAGATGGAAAATCTCCAAAGGCACGACCGATCTTTCTGATATTCTTACCCTAAAACCTCAAGCAGCGCTCGTTATCAGCAGCACCGATTCCCATTATGCAATCTGCCGTGAGATGTTGGAAAACGGGATTGATGTGTTTGCGGAAAAACCACTCACAACATCCAGCACACAATCTTATGATTTGGCACGTATCGCACGTGAGAACAGACGCATTCTCTCGGTCGGATATAACCGCCGCTATGCCCTTCTATATAAGAAAGCTAAAGAGACAATGGGAAACCGTAAAATAGAATTGGCAATTATACAGAAACACCGCACTCAAGCGTCCAATTCGACATTGTTTGATCAGTATCTGGACGACACCATTCATCAGATTGACCTAATGCGCTTTTACTGTGGAGATGTGACCTCATTCAGTACAGCGTATGAAAAGAAAGATGATGTTATCACATCAGCGGTCAGCACCGTGATTATCCCCGGCGGCGGCCAGGGGATAATCACGATCTGCAATCAAGCGGGGGCTTGGCAGGAGAGCGTTACCCTGCACGCAAGTGGATTATCCGTGCACGTAGACGCGTTCCGCAGCTTACGAGTGACAATTGATGACCACGAAGAAGTATTCGGCACAGACCGAGCAGGGAAATGGATCACCGGAATGAAAGAGCGTGGTTTTTATGATGAACTGGCACATTTTTTTGAATGTGTTCAAACCCGCCAAGAACCTCTCACTAACGCGTTGGAAGCAGCAAAAACTCAGGTGTTAATGGAAGACCTGGTTCGATCATCTGGCGAAGAGATCAACCCATAGAGAGATAGATGGCCAAATCATAGAGAAGATAAGCGATTTTCTCTTAGGCAAGCAATAAAGTTTCTTCGAATAAAAAAAGTAGTTTCCAGTTCTTTACGCATTAGAAAAACTCGTAGTAAAATCATCTGCATGCCTACAGAAAAAGAAGTATATGACGCCCACGCTGACCAATATGAATTGCTGATCCTTCGGGAAGATTACCAGAATAACCTGCCTAAAGAGATCAATCAGATTAAAAATACACACGGGATAAATATTGTCGAACTTGGAGCTGGTACTGGCCGGTTAACGCGTTTTCTTGCTCAAGACACCGCACATGTATCCGCAAGCGACCTATCACACCACATGCTCTCTCAAGCAAGAGATGTGATGAAAGAGCAGAAACTCACGAATGCTGTTTTATGTGTCGCGGATATGCGCCGCACACCTTATGCAGCTGCATCCGCGGATATGGTTATCGCAGGCTGGAGCTTCTGTTACCTTGCTGTTTGGGGAGAAGATAAATGGAAAAAGGAATTAGAGCTTGGTTTGGAAGAAGCCAGCCGCCTTCTGTGTCCTGGCGGTGTGATGATCATGCTCGAGAACTTCGGCACCGGGTTTGAAACTCCAAAACCGCCCCCGCACCTGAACGGCTATTTTGAATTCCTCAAGGCAAATGGATTTCAATCCACCTGGCTTCGCACAGATTACCAATTTGAAGACCTTTCGGAAGCCGTCCAATTATCCAGCTTCTTCTTTGGGGAAGAGTTATCCGGCAAAGTTAAGGAAAATGAATGGGCACTCCTGCCCGAATGCACCGGCCTCTTCTGGAAAGTATTCTAATTTACTCTTGTCTATCAAAAACCCCTGCGATAAAAATGCAGGGGTTTTTTTATACATTATGATTACTTTTAGGTTTTAGAACCCTTTCAAGGCGACGCCCAGCCAAAGCAGGACATTACCAATTATAACGAACCAGAACGCGTAAGCGGATACAAACGGGATGCTGACGAAAGATGCCACCAAACCAAGTGCTGATAATGCGGTTGCGATCCAAAATACGTTCTTTGTTGGAGCTGTTATCTTCATAATTTTCTCCTTTCATATTATTTTTTGTTACTATACACTAAACTTCACGATTTCTATATAAGAATTATGTAATTAATCTTGATTGCGAAAAACCACGATTTAAATTAGGCATCGTGAACAATAATCTCTCGCCATATATAAACCCCAACCTAACCAAAAAGTTACTTGTCAAAATTTCTATTAATACCTGGTTGATGATTCAGAATACTTTGCGTTATACATTCGACAAAAAACAATTTTTCATAAGGAAAATGTGTTAATGAAATAAATAATTCATAGAAATCTTGCGCACATCAACATGATTTGTTCACTGCATATAAAAAGAAAGAGAGCAGTTGAATCCCAACTGCTCTCTTATGGTTGAAATTATTTCTCTATTTAGAGAAGGATAACTTCCGACGCTTGGGGACCTTTATCGCCCTGGGTAACAACGAATTCAACGCGTTGTCCTTCATCCAGTGAGCGGTAACCGTCTTCCAAGATGGCACTGTAATGGACAAAAACATCTTCGCCGGAATCGCGCTCAATAAAGCCGAACCCTTTTGAACCGTTGAACCATTTTACGGTGCCCTGTTCTTTCTCGGACATGATTTGGAACTCCTTTCATAAAAATTAGTAAAGCTTGACCACATTTTTGTTCCAAATCAAAAGAACAATTTCTTTCTTTCTAGAACTACTCTTCAAGCAATTCATTGTAGCATATATTTTTTCAAAAAGTAAATACCATAAAATGTGTTTTTTTGTGCTCTTAAACATCTCTCTAAGCTTTTTTAAAAGTAATATTTACATTAAAACAAAAAGAGCGGTTGGGATGCAACCGCTCTCTTATGGTTGAAATTATTTCTCTATTAGAGAAGGATAACTTCTGATGCCTGGGGACCTTTATCGCCCTGGGTAACAACGAATTCAACGCGTTGTCCTTCATCCAGTGAGCGGTAACCGTCTGCCAAGATGGCACTAAAATGGACAAAAACATCTTCGCCAGATTCGCGCTCAATAAAGCCGAACCCTTTTGAACCGTTGAACCATTTTACGGTGCCCTGTTCTTTCTCGGACATGATTTGGAACTCCTTTCATAAAATTTATACAATCGCCTACAATTTTGTTCCAAATCAAAAGAACAATTTCTCTTTCTCTAGAACTACTTTACAAGCAATAGATTATAGCATAGGTTTTTATATTTCGTAAATACATTAATACGGTTCTTACAACCCTTTTTTTCTTCCAAACATCTGTTGAAGATTGTCAGGCTATATAAGCCCCATCATTTTTATACTTAGCACTAATAAAACAATTAAGGCGCAGCACCTTTTTCTTTGCTTTCTAAGCTTCAATTCACTATACTTAACAAAAAACTGGAGGTTTGTTATGTCAATTGCCCGAATCACTGAGATCAAAGCATCTTCACAGGTCAGCTTCGATGATGCCATCAAAACAGGTTTAGCGCGCGCAAGTAAAACCCTTGATAATGTGCGTTCCGCCTGGATCAGCAGCCAAGAAGTGCTATTAGATGGAAAAGGTGATATTACTGAATACCGTGTGTTGATGAAAGTTACTTTTATTCTAAAAGATTGAACTCTCTATCAAACAAGTTGTTTCTATTGGTGCTGAGAAAATATAATCTCGCATTAATCGGTCGATACAATTTAGTTTTATAAAGTCAGATAGTAAAAAACCTACACAACGATTGCCCAGCACACCTATCCTGTGCGCTGGGCAATATAATTCATACCTTATATAATTTAAACCTTATTCCAGTGAGCAGTAGATTACCAGACAGATCAGGACGATTGCTATTTTTGCATTAATTCTCTAAATATAAGAATCATTAAAGAATGATTCGAGCTTGATATCAACTGATTTTTCATGAACTATTACATCAACCAGCAAGTTCATGAAAGGAACCTGCTTTTTTTCGAGCAGTCCTTTTTCAAATATTTTTGGCAGCGCTTCACCCATTTGCTGTATGATCATGGCAGCTTCTAATGTCTCGCCAGCCAAAATCTCTGCTGCTTCTGTAAATGTCTTTCCTGTACCAAGCAGTTTCCCAACCGTCAAAGACCGTCCACCCTGAGAAGTAACGTAAAGATCACCAACACCCGGCAGCTCAAAAACTAAATCGGTGTTTAAACCCCACATTTCTAAAAAACTATGAATTTCCTTGCAGCTGCATGCAAAAAGTGCCGCAGCCAGGTTGTGCATGTGCGCACCAGCATGGTCCACCCCACCTGATTTTTCCAACAAACCAGCCGCAATTCCCACGCCCAGAGCATACGCATTCTTTAAAGCAACAGATATTTCAAGCCCGTTGATGTCATTCGTTGTCCACACGTGATAATAATCGGTTCTGAAAACGTCCGCAAGCTGTTGAGCGGTTTCGATCTCTCGCGACCCAAAAAAAACGCAGCTCTGCCTTCTACCAGCCAGTTCACCAGCGATACATGGACCGCCAACCGCCGCCACTGAAACTCGCTCACGAACATTTGATGAAAACTGCTGGCGCAGTATTTCAGGGAGGATCACTATTCCTCCATCTTTGTCCGTTTCCAATCCTTTAGTTAAGCTGATGATCCTATCACCAGCTTTCACGAAGGGTGCCAGTGTTTTTCCAACCC
>CBDAFG010000057.1:0-21811 GCA_965195205.1 uncultured Pelolinea sp.
AATGACTAACGTTCGCCGAATACAACGCTACTTGGAAACAAAGAAAAAGTTAGAAGTGGAACAGCCTTTGGTTTCTTTTTTTGCTTCACTAAAAACTGATTCTTGCGTTTGGACGGTTCAAAATTTGAGTTTAGGTTGTTAAAGGACGAGTTCTTGCAGTAAAGTCTATATATAGATAATAATAAATTCATGAAAAAGTACAACCTCCTTTTCTTATTTATCTTTCTATTAACAGCTTGTTTTCCCACGGTTGAAACTCCCGATAGTGAGATTCAAAAACAAATCGTTACTGAACCAATCGAAATGGGTATGGATTCAGATACCGATAATCTGGAATGCCTAAATTTAGAAATGAGCGTGTTAGGCAGAAACATAGCTTCACAATTTGAAAGTGTTTCATTCGAACAGATCATGGCTTGGTTTTGCAACGGTGCTGAGTTCGAAGATATTCTTATCGCATTACAAACCGAAAAAGTGACTGGCCAACCAGCTCAAGGGTTACTCGAAATGCTTGTAACAGATCTCACATGGGATGAGATTTGGCAATCGATCGGATATATTGATGAGTAATACGTTATTCGTGAAGAGTAATACCATGAAAAAAATGTCAGTGATCCTGCTAATCATGTTCCTGTTTACACTAATTTTTCCAGGAGCTGTTCTTGCAGAAAATAAGAGTCCTGTTATTAAAGGAGATGTTGAATCTATTAACCAGGATAATGGAACAATCTCAATATCTACTGAAGAAGGAAATATTATTGTTATACATGTGCCCCCTAATTTCAATTTCAAAAGTATTTCTATTGGAAGTCAAGTGCTTGCCAAAGTTCAACAATCGCAAAATGGATCGGTGGTTGCAGATTGGATTAAAGAAGTGAATAAAGGGGATAATGATTTAGAGATCGAAGAGGGAGAAGAGAAAAAAGAGAAAGAAGGGTTAGAGGGTAAATTTAACAGTAGTTATTGTTCTGGTGAAAAAGAGAATGACCATCCATTTGCTGCAGCAATCGCAGAGACATACGAAACATCGGTTTCAGATGTTATGGGTTATTTCTGTAATGGATTTGGTTTTGGAGAAATCATGTTAGCTCTCCAAACACATCAAATGAATAATGAAGAAGTTTCCTCGATGTTGGATCTTAGGGAATCTAATCATGGATGGGGACAGATATGGCAAGAAATGGGGATGATCGGCAACCCAGATAAAGCGAAAAGCCCTCCAGGACAATTGAAAAAACCGAATCAGATCGATAGTGAATAAGGTATAAAATTAGGGTTTTCCTCTTTTCGGGTACAGCGCCGATGATATCAGGTGGATATAATGGCGCCATAGATAGAACAGAATGAATCGAGGAGAACTCTTAATCAGCAGGTATTGCGTTAACAGATCTTGCGACTTCCCAAAGGGGAATCATAAAAACTGGCGTGTCAATTAAAATGCGCCAAATCCAGGTGTAAGCCCAAATATTTCAAGGTTTATTATTCTCAGTTCTTGTTGTTAGTTTTCAGAAGGTAAAAACAGAAACTACCGCAAAAAAGCCAACGTATCATCTAATATTATTTTTCCAGAGTTTCGCCAAAATTATCTTCCACCAAATCAGAAAGCGCTTTCAATGCTTCTTCTCGTTGTTGGCCCATCGCCGCTACTTGGATCTTGTGCCCTTTCAGAACACCAAGCATAGTGATCGAGATAAGACTTTTTGCCGATGCTGGCCCCTTGTTTGTGTCCAAGTTTTTTACCATAATTTCAGCATCGAAACTTGCTGCTGTTTGAACAAATTTTACAGCCGGCCTGGCATGAAGCCCATGTACGTTTCGGATAGTTAAAACAATTTCCTTTTTCTTTTCATCATTGGAAGGTAACGTTTTCTTTTCGGATTCCTCCTCAGGAGCTTCAGCTATCTTTTCTCTTAGCTGCTCACACTTTGGTTTTAATGCATCCATTGCTTCCCGGTATACAATTTCCAGGTCACTGCCTGAGCCAGCCTGCGCTGCTGCCACAACAGCGCCTTCAATAAATGGAGCCGGACAAATCCGTACTTTTTGGCACATATCCGATGGGATCAGGTCAAGCGCCATCTGGGCACTGAGAACCGCACTACCCAGATCCATGAGAACCAGCACCCCGTTATCTGTATAAATATCCTGAATTGCTTCAGCAATTTCTACTGCATTAGTCCCGATTTCCTGATGATCCTCCCCAATTCCTGCTGCAACAGCTATTTTCATTTCCCCAGAAATAATCATCTGTTTAGCCAGATCCGCAGTACTTTCAGCCAAGTTTTTACTATGTGAAACGAGCAACAAATTTACCATTCCTCAATCCTAACCCACATTATCCTTTAAATCAATTTTAGGATTAGTATGGAATTCTCTCATCAATGAAAAACAACAACAGAATAATCAATCACATTAGACATTCAACAAAACAGATCCTCACTTCTCTGGTTTTTTTCCAAAAAGACTGTGAAAATAATTCATGCCAAAAAATACTACCCAGGTACTTCCGCCGAAGATCAAACCCCACAAGACCCCCTTTCCGATATTATCCTCAGCAGCAATCACCTGCCAGGCGACCCAAAGTGCCAGAGAGATGCTGACAATGGTAATAGCCATAAGCCCCGTTTTCCATGGAATCCAGGGCTTTCTTTGGTTTTCTTTTTCATGCTTGTTGTTATTAACTTTACCCAAAATTTGTCTCCTAACGAAATCAACACTCTTATATTATCACTAAAAATATTAAGGGGCGGCGGATTTCTTCGCCGCCCCTGATGATCATCTTTCTGTGATTACTCTACCCAGTCAAAAGTGCGCGTTACCGCTTTCTTCCAACCCTTATAGAGTTTTTCGCGCTCATCTGCAGTCATGATGGGCTCCCATTCTTTATCCTTACCCCAGTTGGCTCTTAGATCATCAACTTTCGCCCAGAAACCAACCGCAAGTCCAGCCGCGTAGGCTGCACCAAGTGCAGTAGTTTCAGCCACTTTCGGGCGGATCACTGGAACACCCAAAATATCAGCTTGGAACTGCATTAGCAGTTCATTGAAAACCATACCACCATCGACTTTCAAAGCAGTAAGATCAACACCAGAATCCTTGTTCATGGCATCTAAGACCTCGCGGGTCTGATAGGCAGTCGCTTCCAGCGCTGCACGAGCAATGTGGCCGCTGTTGATATAGCGGGTCAAGCCAACAAACACTCCACGGGCATCGCTCTTCCAATACGGGGCAAACAAGCCAGAGAATGCTGGCACAATGTACATCCCACCGCTGTCGTCAACAGTTTTAGCCAGTGGTTCAATATCCTTGGACGCTTCAATCATCTTCAAATTATCGCGAATCCACTGTACCAAAGCACCAGTGATGGCAATCGAACCTTCCAAAGCGTAAACTGCCGGTTGATCACCGATCTTGTAACCAAGGGTCGTCAGCAAACCATTCTTTGACTGAATCGGTTTTGTCCCTGTATTTAACAACATGAAGCAGCCGGTTCCATAGGTATTCTTAGCTTCACCAGCATCATAGCAGGTTTGACCAAAGAGGGCTGCCTGTTGGTCACCAAGATCGCCCGCCACAGGAATCCCTTCCAAGCCGCTATTCTTACAATCCCCATACACTTCGCTGGAAGCCTTGATTGCTGGCAGCATCGCACGTGGAATGGTCATCGCCTTCAACATTTCAGCGTCCCAATCCAGTGTTTCGAGATTCATTAACATGGTGCGGGAGCCGTTTGTCACATCAGTAACGTGAACACCACCATCAGGGCCACCCGTCAGGTTCCAAATTACCCAGGTGTCAATATTTCCAAAGAGGATCTCCCCCTTTTCAGCTTTCGCTCGGGCACCATCCACATTATCCAGAATCCATTTGATCTTTGGGCCAGAAAAATAGGTGGCCAGCGGCAGCCCGACTTTTTCACGGAAACGGTCCTGCCCACCGTTCTTTGCCAGTTCATTACAGATCTGGTCTGTGCGGGTGTCCTGCCAGACAATAGCATTGAAGACAGGTTTACCGGTCGCTTTTTCCCAAACCACAGTCGTCTCACGCTGATTGGTCACACCAATTGCAGCGATCTCGCCCGCATTTACGCCTGCTTTCTTCAACGCACCTTTAATTACTTCCTGTGTGCGTTCCCAAATTTCCATTGGGTCGTGTTCTACCCAGCCTGGTTTTGGAAATATTTGCTCATGCTCTTTTTGGTCAACACCAATGACTTTGCCGCTATGGTCGAAAATCATAAATCGGGTACTGGTTGTACCCTGATCTACTGCACCAACATATTTTTTAGCCATTTCATTTCTCCTTTTAAGTTTATTTACTTTACCCAAACATTCACAGCAGTGTCCAGAAGTAAAAAGGAAGATGTCGCACCCGGGTCTTGATGTCCAGCACTGCGCTCGCCTAAATAACTGGCTCGCCCTTTGCGTGCTACGAGAGGTATGGTAGCCTTCATTCCCTCCTCAGCCGCCTTTGCAGATTCCTTCAGGGCTTCGTTCATAGATACTCCCTGTTTTACAGCATCGTTCAGCGCTTGAACAGCCGGGGTCAATGCATCAACCATGGTCTTATCATTTAATTCTGCCTTTCCAAGATTTACAACCCCACTGGTAGCAGCTTCAAGCGCAACAGCCCATTCAGATAATGACAGTTCCATTTTCCCCTTCAGCTTGTTACCGGCCTGGATGAAAACTGTTGAGTAGAGAGGTCCAGCCGCACCTCCTACTGTTGAGAGAAGGGTCATGCCCACAGTCTTGAGAATAGTACCAATATCTTTATCTTCAACTGCAGGTAATTTTTTCAGAACAGCTTGAAAACCACGATACATATTTATTCCATGGTCTGCATCACCAATAGCCGAATCTAGATCTGTGAGATAATCTTTGTTCTCTACAATGACCTCGCTATAGGCCTTAATCCATAACACAACTTCATCTCTTGTGACTGGCAAATTAATCTCCTTTGTGTTAAAAAGGCTGGGAAAAATCCCCAGCCTTTTTTATAAGCCTACTTTGATTTAGATACCCCAGCGCATACCAGCAGTTTTCACCGGTGCGTCCCACAACTTGAGAAGATCGTCGTCCATCTTCAATACTGTTATGGATGCTCCAGCCATCTCCAAACTTGTGATATAGGGACCGATCAGATTACGGACTACTTTTAACCCGGCCTTTTCTGCAATTTCAACCGCTTTCCGATAAATAATGTACAGTTCAATTAATGGTGTCCCACCCATGCTGTTTACAAACAACAGCACTTTTTCGCCAGATTTGAAAGGTATGTCCTCTATAACTGGCTTCATCAACATTTCTGTGATCTCATCAGCAGTTTTGATCTTCATCCTGGCACGTCCTGGCTCACCATGAATGCCAACGCCAACTTCCATTTCATCTTCTGGAAGATCGAAGGTGGGTTTTCCTGCAGCGGGAACGATGCACGAGGTTAGCGCCATGCCCATGCTGCGCCCTTGCCCATTGATCTTGCGAGCTAAGTCAGCAATCTCTTTTAGCGAGCGTCCTTCTTCTGCCGCCGCGCCAACAATTTTTTCCATCAAAACGGTCAGTCCAACGCCGCGCCGACCAGCTGTCCAGGTGCTGTCTTTAACTGCCACATCATCATCGACCACCACTGCTTCTACATCAATCCCTTCTTCTTTTGCCAGATCTTCGGCCATTTTGAAGTTCATGACATCGCCAGTGTAGTTTTTGACAATGTGCAATACGCCTGCGCCCCCATCTACCGCTTTGGTAGCTTCCAGCATCTGGTCAGGAGTTGGGCTGGAAAATACAGCACCAGGGCAGGCAGCATCTAACATGCCCATGCCTACAAAACCACCGTGCATGGGCTCGTGCCCGCTTCCTCCACCGGAAATAATACCAACTTTTCCTTTCACTGGCGCATCTGCCCGGGTGATGAAATCTGGGGCATAGTGAACTTTGACGATATCGGGATGAGCTATTTCGATCCCCTTCAGTTCCTCTAATACGACATCTTCTGGTTTGTTGATTAATTTTTTCATATTACATACTCCTTTTTTTTTAGTTATATGTTTTCTATCGCTAAGAACAAGGATAAACCGTCAGGGTACTTATTATTCGGGAAGATTTTTTGTTATAAAAGTATCGTAAAACATGATGCCGATCGGCCCAGCGATAGCGGGGATCAACACGGGCGGGATCAGCCAATATAGGCCATCGAAAAGTCCCTTGGTGCCTACCAGCAAACCAAAGATGCGGGGTGCAAGGTCACGAGCGGGATTGATGGAATAGCCACTGGGGCCGCCAAGCGAGAGACCCACTGCCAGCACTGTGAAGCCAACTATTAGTGCGCCCAGGTTGTCCTTCAGGCCCATATTCTTTGCGTCGCCGCTTGCCATAATGCCCCACATTAGCACCATTGTGCCAAAGAACTCTGCGACTGATGCGGTCAGCATAGAATAGCCACCCACTGAGGCAGCGCCTTCACCACCCCAGAACGACGCGTTAAATACACCGCCCGGACCAGTTGACCAGACATTTGGCATTCCAGCTGCTATTAGGCCATCACGGTAAATCAGGTAGACAGCCAATGCGCCGAGGAAAGCACCGATCATTTGCGCAACGATATAGGGTACAACCTTCTTCCATGGGAAGCCGCGTTTTACAGCAAGCCCGAGGGTTACTGCCGGATTTATATGCGCGCCGGATACACCACCGGAGACGTAGACAGCAATAATTACCGCAAAAGCCCAACCAATAACAATAGTATTCCAGTTATAAGCTGGTGCAGCAAGACGGGGGGCTAATCCAACGTTAGCCACAACACCATCTCCTAAAAGAACCAAGATAAATGTTCCAAATACCTCGCCCATACATTCGTTGAATATTCCTTTTTCTTTCATTTTAATTCTCCCTTTTTATTTAAATATTTTGATATTAATTAATTTTTGCTATACCCCCACTATTCTACGGACATTTTTTTACATCCAATAAACACCTCCCTTCACTAAAATAAAAACCAATCCTCATTGGGACCAAAACATCATTTGTCCCGTACACTTTACTATAGCGCATAAAAAGTTATAAAACTTTAAAATATGACATTCGTCATAAAATAATATGACAAAATGCGTGTTGGTCCTGTTGAATTTAAAAGTGATCCCGACTTATCTCCGAGGTTGGCATTTCCCGGCTGGTGATGACATCGATACCCGTTCCAAGAACATTTTCAATCACAACTGAGCCGTTAGCAACCGGCGCAGTAAGTTCCACCTCACGCAGCTCCTCAAGAACATTTCTTATCAGGTTTTTCGGAATTGGCATTTTGGTATAGACCGGGACCAGCGGGTGAAACCCATTCTTCACCCGCACGGTGGAAGCGATCATCCGACGCGGATCAGTAATTTCCAGCTTCGCGTATTCTTTGCCTTGTTTGCAGGATGCTCCGTCCACCTTTGTGATAGTCTTCCCCTCCACAGTCACTTCCAGCGCACATCCCTGCGGACAGCTAATGCAAATTATTTTTATTATCTCTTCCATTTTTCTCTCCTACCTTATCGGGGAGCCACATCGATTGTGAGACTTTCCGCTTTTTCTATATCTGTATAATGTTTTTGTTTCAGAACCAGGGTGACCATTTCACCCGGGCGTACATAACGCTCGGCTTTGCGAGCAATCAGATTTTCCTTGTCATGCACTTCGACCCAGACAGGCTGTTCAATAGGCTGGGTCACGCGCATCTGCAAGCGGATGTCCTGTTCCTCCAGGCTGCGCTTATCCAGCATTTGCGGAACAATATAACGCACATTGTCTCCAGCGATTACTGGTAGATAATAGGTTTCTTTTCTACGAATTACCATGGCAAATTTCGCCGCACATTTACCTGCCTGAAAACCAGCTTCTGTTACCCAATCTACCAGATCATAGACATGCACTACATTACCTGCTGCAAAAATCCCCGGTATGTTGGTCTGGAAATTATCGTCAACGAATGGGCCGTTAGTCATAGGGTCCAGCTTGACACCAGCTTTCCTTGATAATTCATTCTCCGGGATCAGGCCAACTGAAAGTAACAAGGTATCACAAGGAATTATTTCCTCAGACCCTGGAACCGGGTTCCATTTTTCATCCACCTGAACAGCTTCTACCGCTTCCACACAATTATTTCCCAAAACCCGTTTAACCGTATGGCGCAATTGCAGTGGGATGTCAAAGTCCAACAAACATTGAACATAGTTGCGTGTTAACCCTGTTAGATACGGCATCACTTCCAACACGCGCTCCACCTTAGCGCCTTCAAAAGTGAGCCGGCGGGCCATAATCATACCGATATCCCCGGAGCCCAGGATAACCACCTGATTTCCGGGCATATACCCTTCCACATTCACCCAGCGCTGCGCTGTTCCAGCGGTATAAACACCCACAGGGCGAGTTCCAGGAATGCGGATTTGCGGACGAGAACGCTCTCGGCAGCCCATGGCCAGCACAATGGAGCGCGCTTCGATTTCCACAAAACCAAGCCGTTTATTGGATGCGTAAATCTTTCGCTGTGGTGTAATATCCAACACCATTGTGTCCAGCAGAATTTCTACACCCAGAGAAAATACCTCATTAATAAATCTTTGTGCGTAACTAGGCCCAGGTAAATCTTCTTTAAAAATTTCAACACCGAAGCCATTGTGAATGCACTGCACTAAGATGCCGCCTAATTCCATATCGCGTTCAATTACTAACACATCTTCAGCGCCTTCTTTTTTCGCAGCAACAGCCGCCGCCAATCCTCCCGGTCCGCTTCCGATCACAACTACATCATAGATATTTTTAAGTATCATATCAAATTTCCACTTGTTTTGTCGGTCTTGCCAAAAAATTAGATCCCTGCCCCTTCTTGGTAACTTCCAAAGGGGATACTCCCAATTCATCTGCAATGATTTTAACGACACGAGGCATATCAAATCCACCCTGACAACGGCCAGTACCCAACCACGTACGGCGTTTGATAGCATCATAGGTTATTGCGGGAATGGGGGCGTGAATTTCCGCCACGATCTCACCTTCAGTGACATTCTCACAACGGCAAATCACGCGCCCGTAGCGCGGATCCATATCAATTAAGAGCTTTCGCTCCTCATGGCTCATATCGCGAAAGCGGGGACGGGCACGGCGAACAGGATCCCATCCCTTCTTCTCCTTTAATTTTTCGCCGGCAGCCTTCAACAGGTCAACCACCTCTTGGGCGATTGCTGGCGCAGAAGCTAGGCCCGGTGATTCAATACCACCAAGATTCACAAAGCCCTGGACCTCCTCAGGAATTTCTATAACGTAATCATGCTGGTAATCTATGCCTGGCGACTTGCATGGACCGTTGCCATAAGGCCGTAAACCAGCAAACATACCAATGATATGCCTCTGGCTTAAGCTTGGGACTAATTTCTGAGCACCTCGCCAGATCTCTTCTAATCCTTGCTGGGTTGTAGATTGGTCTTCTTTATCCTCACAAATGACTGAATTTGGGCCAATAATGGTATTTCCATGCAGCGTGGTGGTCACGAGAATACCTTTTCCTTTTTCACTAGGCACTGGAAAAAGCACATTATCAATGGTTAGGTCAGCGCGATCGAATACAAAATATTCACCTTTGCGCGGCTTGATCACAAATTCCGGCCGCACCCCCGCTTTATGCATTACCTCATCCGAATATAACCCGGCGCTATTGACTACCCACCGGCACTTAAAATCTCCACGATTGGTTTTTATACCAACAATGCTCCTTCCTTCCATAATGAAATCTTCAAATGAAGTATTGAGGAGCACTCTGACCCCATTCATGACCGCATTTTCCGCCGCAGCAATAGTTACCCCAAATGGATCGCAAACACCACCAGTCGTTGCCCAGAGGGCGCCACTGACTTCCGGGTTGATATTTTTTTCTCGAGCAAGAACCTCTGCCCTGGACAACATCTTCATGCCAGGAACTCCATTTTTCCTACCGTGCTCCATCAGGATATCCAGACCAGGAAGCTCTTCTTCGCCAATCGCAACTACATAATCCCCACGCCGCTCAAAAGGAAAGTTTAATTCTCCAGAAAGTTGGTCCCACATCTGGTTCCCAGCCACGTTCATTCGAGCTTTCAGCGAGCCTGGCAGTGGATCATAACCAGCGTGCACGATAGCGGTGTTCGCGGAAGTTGAGCCCATGCAGATATCTGCTTCTTTCTCAATGAGCAGAACGCTAGCCTCATAGCGAGATAGCCAGCGGGCTATAATGCACCCTACTACACCTCCACCAATTATGATTATGTCATATTTTTTTTGCATATTTACCTTCACTCCACATCTCAGCTTTTTTAATTATATTTTCAACTGACAAGTATTTTAATTAATCGAAAACCGATTTCACGAGTATTCTTTTATGCTTGTTTTTATTAAAAAAATTCGTAAATTATCCACTTTGTTGATATTTCTTAAGTCTTTTCTTTGAATATTTAATCAACAGCACTCTTTAATCAAGCCTCCTCGCAGCAAACTGCAGAGTATCCTATAGCTTCCTCTTTCATTAAAAATAATTTAAGTTGCTCATTTGAATATACCATATTGCACTTTTCTTCACTCCTTACTTCTTGTACAAATCTCACTCATTTCTCTTATATCTTACCTATCTTTCGCAGCAATCCACAGGAAACACTCACTTATTGATTATTGAAGCGTTTAAAAGTGACATTCATCCTAATAATAGCGAAAAAGGAATAAAGACATCCTCTTTTGATTAATGAAAATTAAATTACACGATGAGGAAAGATAATGAACAAAGATATTGAATTCGCAGTATGAGTGATTGCGGATACAGTTCTTGAAAACGAAGATTGCTTAACTGAGTTGGGTGCTATTGTTGGTGATATTAAAGGCCCCACTGTGTGCTTATCACACACAGCAGCCATCAGGATATCCCCGGGCATCTACTATCGATATATTTCCTCCTCTGTGAGTAAAATATATATTATGAATAATAAAAAAATCCAAAAAGAACCATTTGTCAAGATTTCGTTGTATTAAACTTTAAAATGCCACACTCCATGAGCAGACACTTTCGAGATTTGAAGAAAATTCACACGGGTTTTTATATTATCAAGAGCAACATAGGAACATAAAATGATATTTTCCAATCCAGTAAAATGAAAGAAAACAACATTTATATCCGCATCTCAAATTCTTCTTCACCAAACCCATGAGTAGAATCAATAAAATCTCTTCTTAATAAACCATCTTTTTGTATGCTGATTACAAGACTGTGAGTTCTTGCTCCTCCACCAAAAAAATTAACTCCTCTAAGAAGATCCCCATCAGTGACACCAGTTGCAGAAAATATTATTGTTGCCCCACTCGCCAATTCATTGTGCGTGTAAACTTTCTTCAGATCCCCTCCCATTTGTTTTAGGCACTTTCTTTCTTCGTTATTCACCGGCCAAATTCTTGCCTGCATGCATCCGCTTAAACATTTAACTGCCGCTGCGGTCATTACTCCTTCGGGAGCTGCACCGATACCCATCAAGGCATGAACACCAGAGCCCCGCACACACGCTGCTACTCCTGCCATTAAATCCCCGTCAGTAATCAATCGTACGCGAGCTCCAACACTTCTTATTTCGTCAATTAATTCACCATTTCTTTCTCTGTCTAAAACAACTATCACGAGATCATCAACCATTCTATTTAATGTGCCAGCAATTATAGCGAGGGTTTCTTTGGTTGAAGCATCAATGTCTACTTTACCTCTAGCCATTTTTCCAACCACCAATTTGTCCATGTACATGTCTGGCGCATTAAATAATCCTCCACGCTCCGAAACCGCCATCACCGAAATCGCTCTTGGGCCAAATACCGCTGTTGCATTAGTGTTCTCAAGAGGATCAACGGCAATATCCACGTCTGGCCCCGTACCAGTACCAATCCTTTCGCCGATATGCAGCATTGGGGCTTTATCACGCTCACCTTCCCCTATGACAACAACCCCATTAATATTTGTTCCATTTAAGTAATCTCTTATTGCTTGAACGGCTTTCTTGTCTGCCAACGTCTTGTCTCCAAATCCAGCAGTTCTTGCTGCGGCTATAGCACCAAGCTCTGTGGCATGGGAAAATTGTTTACAGATTGAGTGTAAGAGCTCTAATTTTGAAGCCTGTTCATTTATATAGATAATTTTCTTTTTTTCATGTTATTTTCCATTAAATATAATTATATTATACACATATATATTATTGATGGGGTTTTTGAAAAGCCAGTTCAAGAAGCAGTCAATGATTGAATTTCCCGCCGAGATCATAATCCTCTTAACGCAAGGGCAGGTAGTCAATATCCATACTGTGCGCCCGTTACCATGAATTGCTCGCGGAGATCACCCATACCGAAAAGGACACACCAGAAATTGTCGACCCATCAAAATTAATTGAAAACGCAGGGGCACTCGCCGAAATCATTCACGCACTGAATCAGGATATTGTCTGAGATAAAGAAAACTGATCTTTGAGGTACAAGTCTCATGAACTCAGCTAAAATCAATGCTCCATTAGCTGAGACACTCTACCTGAGCAATACTGGGGGCATCCTTAAAAATTTCACCGCATTAACATGCATACTGCCTAAGACCGGGTGTTATCTTTCCTGAACGGACATCTATTTTTGATTCTTCAGAGGAGACCATTTTCCGCTTAGCCATGGGCTGAAATCCCAATCGGCAAGCAGCCGGCACAGCTCGCGGCGCGAGGAGAGGTTGAATTTACGCAGGATGTGGCGGACATGGGTCTTGACCGTTTCCGGCGAGACCACCAGTCTGGCAGCAATCTGGCGCCCGGTCAGTCCGGTACACACAAGAGCAGCCACCTGTTTCTCACGGGGGGAGAGCGCGTCCCAACTGCGGTGGGCGCGGTCCATCTGGCGGCGGTTCTTGACCGCCTGGTCCAGCAGGATCAGGATCATCTCATCCGGTTGATGCCCTTCACGTGCAGAAAGATCCCGCACCGAACGCAGCAGATCATCATCCGCCACACCGGATACTCGAATCGTGTTCGCACGCTCAATCACTGCCTGAAGCTGCCGCCAGAGTGTCATACAGTCATTATATAGAATATATGTTCTATTGTCAAGCACTGAAAAATTAAATTAAGGCAGACAATCTTAAAAAGGAAATATCTATAAAACCGTGATTCAACGAAAGGGTTTTACCGGCATTGCGTGCAGATCAATAAAATACGGCTGGTAATTAAAGCTCAATCGACAGCTGTTATTTTATATTCACCACGTTTTGAATATGCGGAAAGAACTGGCGCAGAGTGCCTTCTACCCATCCTTTTAACGTGGAGGTCTGCAGCGCGCATTTCTCACAGGCGCCGCCCATCCTCACTTTCAGCGTATCCCCATCGAGGGAAACAAATTCCACCCGGCCACCGTGGTAATGGGCAATATACGCATCCAATTCATCAATTAATCCCCGCACTTTTTCTTCGATTGTATAATCGTGGTCGTGATTGAAATTCTCTAAATTCATTTATCTCACCAATAATATAATATCTATTTTACCCGACGATCATCCACTGCCAAACGGTTGACCTGTTTTATGAAATCAGGCGCATTCAATTTTCGCTCCACTACGCTTGAAATGTAGCTGTCCATCAGCACGGTCATTTCTGCCTGCACCACAGATGGGACAGATACATCAGCGATATCCGAAAACGCGCTGCGCTGAAAGTGGCGCAGGAAGCGGAGCGTATTCATAGATACTTTACGCATATGGTTGTGCAGTTTTCCGCAAGCAGGACATAACACACCACCCTGCGCCGTAGAAAAATACTGATCCTGGGCTGTGATCTTCTTTCCGCAGTCCACACAATCCGTCAGGTCCGGACGAAACCCGGCCTGATCCAACAAACGCAGTTCAAAGAACCGAAGAACAACGAACGCTTCCCCGCCTTCGTTGATGCGTTTAAGCGTGTTCACAAGCAGGCGGAAAACAGCAGGGGCCGGATCTTCTTCAATGGATAATCGGTCTGCCAATTCCATCACATACGCTGATTGTCCCGTTTTTACAAGGGAATCCCGAATCGCGAGGTTGTTGTGAATCGCGTCCGCCTGAGTAATGATCCAAAAGGTTTTTCCCCGCGCCAGCACAATCTTCGAATGCATAAATGGCTCCAGGTAAGCTGCCTTTCGAGAGCGGATTTTTCTGACCCCCTTTGCCAATGCCCTGATCTTTCCGCCTTCGAGCGAAAAAAGATTGACCAGGCGGTCCGCCTCACCAAAATCCTTGTGCGAAATAATAACCGCTTCTACTGTCCTCAGGCGTTCAGAAAGCTTCATAGATTCACATTCAGATTTTACTTAAGGCTATCCGCGCCAAACGCACCAGGCAGCAGATCTGATAGTTTTTTCTCCGCGGTGATCTTTCCGTTTTCATCCGCCATAATGACAAGCATTTCTGGGCTAAACTCAGCCATCACCTGCCGGCAGGACCCACAGGGCGTACCACCATCCTTCGTTACAACAGCGATGGCCTGAAATTTCCTTTCTCCATTTGACACCGCCTTGAAAATAGCGGTGCGTTCCGCACAGACAGTTACCGGGAAAGCCGCGTTTTCAATATTAACACCATCGTAGATACGACCGGAATCGGTCAGCACTGCCGCACCCACTTGATAATTAGAATAGGGCGTATATGCCCATTTTCGCACCTGGCTAGCAATCCTTACAAGATCAATCTTCTGCTCCTGCTCCAGTTTATTCATTTCCGATCCTCTTCTCATTTAGGTTTCATCTCTTTAGCGGGAACTCCTACGACAACCGAGCCATCCGGAACATCGTGGGTTACCACAGAGCCCGCCCCTGTTTTTGCTCCTCTGCCAATCTTTACCGGTGCCACGAGCATGGTGTCGCTGCCAATGAAGGCATCTTCACCAATCTCCGTTTTATGCTTTCCTTCGCCGTCAAAATTACATGTGATCGTGCCGGCGCCGATGTTGACATTACGCCCAACATGGGCGTCCCCAATATATGAGAAGTGTCCCATTTTCACACCTGGAGCAAGATAGGAGTTTTTGATCTCGCCGAAATTACCTATATGCACATGGTCATCAAGATGCGCGCCGCGACGCAAATGGCCAAAGGGGCCCATATCTACATCGTTCTCTACCCTGGCACTCTCGAGCATGGCATAGAGCAGCTTACAGCGATCGCCAACCGTCGTGTCCTCCAGGATCACCGAAGGACCTAATTTACATTCCTCTCCAACAGTGGTCGCACCGCGCAGGTACACCTCGGGGTACAGAATAGTATCTCTGCCCAGCGTTACGGTGTCATCAATGAACACCTTGTCAGGGTCGATCATGGTCACGCCTGCCAGCATCCATTTATTATTGATGCGCCGCTGAATGACTTTGGCTGCTTCCGCCAAATGCACACGGTTGTTGATACCAATGGATTCCTGATGGTCTTCGATCTCGATCGAACCGACTGTCTGTCCGCCATTAGCCGCGATCTCAACCAGATCAGTTAGATAATATTCACCCACTTCCGACTTTTCAACCTGATCGAGTGCACCCCAAAGCCATTCCGCATCAAAGCAGTAGGGGTTAGAATTCAACTCGGTAATCTTCTTTTGTTCAGGCGTGGCAGCTTTTTCCTCGACAATGCCAACGATGCACCCTTTTCCATCGCGCATGATACGCCCAAATCCACGCGGTTCATCAGAGACAACCGTGGAGAGAGTGAGCCTGCTGCCGCTCTCCTGATGCGTTTTCACCAGCAGGGCATACGTTTCCGCAGTGATAAGAGGAAAATCAGAATTGGCAACCAACACAATATCTGATTTCCCGCGCAGGATCTCACGCGCGCACTGGACAGCATGAGCTGTGCCCAGCTGCGGCTCTTGGACCACATAGCGAGCTTTGCTGCCAAGCGTTTCCATCACAAGGTCCGCACGGTTACCCACAACTACAAGGGGAGGGTCAGCACAGATATCCCGCACCGCGTCAAAAATATATTCGACCATGGGTTTGCCAAGCAGGGGATGGAGGACTTTTGGAATGTTTGATTTCATACGCGTGCCCATCCCCGCTGCGAGTATCACAACATCTATTTTTGGTTTTTTATTATTCATCGAGTTTTATCTGCCTTTTTATCAAGTTTGAGACAAAATCATTTTTTTTGAAGTAAATATCAGGATTAGGAATTATAAACGAAGATTATTAACACAAATTGGTCAAATTGCTATTTACAGATTCAACTCAGGACTGGATTTAACTGTCAGAGAGGATCACAGCAGGCCAAAGCAGTTATCGTAATAATTCCACAGTGTATACTGAAGGTATATGTATTATTAACAAACAATGGAGGAGTCTTGAAACTATACACGATCGGGTTTTCAGGAAAAACAGCCCTACAATTCTTTGAGATTCTCAAAAAGAACAAGATTGATTGTTTATGTGATATCCGTATCTATCCTTCCAGTGAGGACGCGGGGTTTTGCAGCCAAGATAATTTGCCATATTTCCTTGAAGAAATTGCGAATTGCAAATATAAATACTGCCCGGAATTAGCCCCCACTGAACAGCTGCTCGATAATTACCATCTTAACCCTAATTGGGAGAAGTACGTTAAGCTGTTCATTCAGCTGATGAAAAAACGGAAGATCCCTTCTTCACTTGACAGAAAATTCTTTGAGGTGAGAAATTGCTGCCTTTTATGCTTTGAACCCACACCAGAATTTTGCCACCGCAGATTGGTAGCGGAACGAATACAGAAACACTGGAAGGATATGGAAATTATTCATTTATAATATTTTTTCATACATTAACAAGGTACTAACTGGTAAAACACATTCGGATAGAAAAAATATGGAGGATCTAAACCCATGGAAATAGCATATATAGCGATAGCAATAGCCGCATATGCATTAATTCTGGTTTTTCTGTACATCGCACGAGTAAAAGGCAAGCAGCCATCGAAACCTTCCACTCTAACAACGATCTCGCTGTCGTTGGTTGTTATCGGATTCATCTTCGGCAATGGAAATAGCTGGTATGGCTATTCTATTATGGGTTCGGGAGTAATTCTTGCGCTTATTATTCTGGCAAGAAGCCTGTTAAGATAAACCGAGCACTAAATCATAGGCTGGGGCGCTCGGGGTCGAACCAAGATCCACGGCTTCAAAGGCCGGTGTGCTGCCATTGCACCACGCCCCAGTATTTGCAAAGTTGAATTTTATCACATCAGGTGGTGAAACAAAAACATTGAGAGCACACACGAAAAAGTTCTTAAAATAAAAAAGGTTCTTAAAATTCAGAACCTTTTTTCCTTTTAGTCTTATTGCCGGCCGCGAAGTTTTGGGTCAAACGCATCCCTCAGCCCATCGCCCAGGAAGTTGAACGCGAACATGGTGATGCCCAGCATGATGGCCGGGAGAAATACCATATTTGGATATGTGCGTATGCTGCGCGATCCAGTCGAGATCATCGCGCCCCAGGATGGCATGGGGGGATTAACGCCCAAACCAATGAAAGAAAGGAACGCTTCCGTTCCGATATAACCGGGAATCGCAAGTGTTTCCGCAACGATCAAAGTACCAATGATGTTGGGGAGAATATGTTTAAAAATGATGTGAAAATCAGAAGCACCCAATGAGCGTGCCGCATCAATATATTCTTTTTCCTTTACAGACAGAATCTGTCCTCGTGTCAGGCGCGCCATGGTCTGCCAGGCGGTAAGACCAATTCCGACGAAAATGAAAAACATGCCGCCCATCGCCTCGTCAATCTTGCTGAAAACATAAGCCGCTGTACCAGGTTCCAATTCAGTAAATTGGGATCGGAAAAACGCCATCATCAGGATGATTAACAGTAAAGTCGGAAAACCATACATGATGTCCACAAAACGCATCATGATATTATCCACTCGCCCCCCCATATACCCTGAAATACTTCCGTATACCAACCCAATGACCATAGAGAGCACCGGACCGACAAAGGCAACCGCCAGAGAAACCCGTGCGCCGTAAATCACCCGGCTGAGAAGGTCCCGCCCAATCCCATCTGCGCCAAAACTGTAATTTTCGCTGATCTTGGCGTAGGGTTCCATCGAAGGGAATACTTTTACCATCCAGGCAGGAACCATGCTCTGGTCATATAATTCATTTTCCGCGAAATGGTAAGGCGCGATCTTATCCGCAAAAACAGCCATCAATATCAACAAAACAATCAAAATCAGCCCAACAACAGCTGCCCGATTGCGTAAGAGCCGGCGTATCGCATCTTTCAGAAGGGACTGGCCCTTTCCGTAAGCAACATCCCCCCCCCCAGTCGTTCTCTTTCTTTCGAAATCCGGAACTTTATCCATATATATCAAAACCTCCAATAACTTAAGTGAGTACTTTTTATTTCAAGCGGATACGCGGATCCAGCACGGCATATGACAAATCCACAAACAGATTTGAAAAAACAAGCACCAGCACATACAAAAGGATAGTGCCCATAATGACCGGATAATCACGATTACCAATGCTGGAAACAAAATATGCTCCAAGTCCCGGAATTCCGAATATGGTCTCGGTCACAAAAGACCCGGTCACGATCGCCGCGAATAACGGCCCAAATATCGTCACCACAGGGATAAGTCCATTTTTCATCGCATGACGGACAATCACCATACGTTCACGCAGCCCTTTGGCCCGCGCGGTGCGGATGTAATCCTCACCCATAACCTGAAGCAAACTTGCGCGCGTCAGGCGGGCAATGATCGCGGAGGAACCGGTACCCAGCGCGAATGCTGGCATAACTATGTATTTAAAATAATTCCAATCTAATTTACTGGGGAATATCCCCAATATATACGGCGGTCGAGCCCCCCAACCAGTTGGCGGCAGCCATTTAAGCGTGATGCCGAAGATACGCATCATAATTGGTCCGATCACAATCACAGGCACCGACACTCCAATAATTGCAACCGTCATACTCACGTAATCAATAACAGAATTATGTTTGATCGCCGAAGCAATCCCCAGCGGTATGCCAATCACCGCAGAGATGATTAACGCGATAATCCCTAACTGCAAAGAAACAGGAAATTGTTCCTTCATAATGTCGGATACAGAACGGCTCCTTGAAGTATAGGACGGGCCAAAATTCATCCATTTAAACCAGACACTGCCGACGTTGATATTGATGAGATAATCCACCATCACCGAATACTCATCAGGGGGTTCGGAAGTTATCTTGGGAACAAATACATTTACGATGTAATCTCGATATTGGATAATTAAGGGGTCATTTAAATGATAGACCTCTTCAATAAGTTCTTTTTGTGCATCCGGGATGCGTTTTTCTGTATCAAAAGGGCCGCCTGGGATCGCATGCATAAGCAAGAAAGTGATCGCTGATACTGCCAGGAGAACCATGGCCATGTGAATTAATCGCCTAACTAAGAATCTTCCCATATCTTTTTTCTTTCACTACCGGAAATCTTGGGTTGAAGTATGGGGAGGTAAAATTTTACCTCCCCATACAATTTATCTATATCTAATGAATATCTTTATTCATCAGCATAGTGGAAATCTTCCGCGCCTGCAAGAGTCATATCAAGAACGTAAGCATAGGGGCTTCCGGTCTCTTTCTTGAGTGTGCGGATGAATCCAAAGTAAAAATCTTCAGCCGTTACGTAGCGGACATTTCCTTCCTCATCCGTTACTTCAACAACCGCATCCAGGACCTCATCGTATTTCACCCAGGGCACACCTTCCGTAATATGGAAAGTGTACACGGTGCCGTCTTCAGAGACATCCCAGCTGTAAGCCATTGCGGGTTCCACAACACTGGTCTCTTCATTCGCTCGGGTTACACCCGGGAACATGAGCATGGCTAATTGAATGGATGATGTATCCTGAGCTTTTGAAGGATCCAAAGTGGGGATGTCACCATAACCAAGGGTCACACTCAAATTCTTGGGATCTTTACTGGTATCCCATTTATCATAGTATTCGTGACCACCCATACCAAAGGTGCGCGTGACATACGGTTTCGTCAGCGATTGGCGGCCGTACCAGTAAATTGGAGCGACAGCTGCGTCTTCGTAGTAAAGAAGGTCAGCAGCTTCTGCATAAAGATCCTGTCGTACAGCATTGTCAGTCTCTTCCGCGGCCGTATCCATCAGGTCTTCATATTCCTGATTGAAGTACTGAATCCCACCATAGACTTCGCCGTCAGCACATGTATTACTGCTGCCGCATAAGGCAAACAATTCATGAGTGAAGTTATTGGCATCCGGGTAATCCTGGCACCAGCCAAGGCGGAATATCTGGGGAGCATCAGGACCATCAGTCAACTCGAGGTAAACTTTCCATTCCTGAGCAGCAATCTTGACTTCCACGCCAAGGGTGTCCTTCCACATCGCCTGGATGGTCTCAGCGATGAGAGCATGTCCAGATGATTCATTGTGGAGCAGGGTGATGTCAAGATCTGCGGCAGTCTGGCCGGTTTCGTCCAGGTAAGCCTGGAGTTCAGCTGCTGCTGCAACGGGATCGTATCCGATACCTGCTTCGGGATGGGTTTCCATCGTTGGGGCGCCTGCTAAGCCTGGGTTCGCGACCCAGCGAGCGGGTGTCTGCGCACCTTTGAGGACATTGTCAATCAAGCCTGCTCGGTCAATTGCAAGAGAGAACGCCCTTCGTACACGAGCGTCGTCCATCGGGGGTGCTGCGGTGTTAAAGCCGTAGTAGTATGAGCAGAATATACCTGATTGAACGTATTCTGCAGAGAGAACAGGATCTGCTTTCACGCGATCCATGTCTTCTGAGGGAACAGCCGCAACATCCAAGTTACCTGCCTCATATTCAGCGAGCGCTGGAATTGCGTCTAAGAAGCGGAAGTTAACTTCTTCAACTAAAGGTTCGGGACTATATTCAGTGCCAACCCAGAAGGGGTTCTTGACGATGGTGGCTTCATAGTCATGGATCCAGTCCTTCAGTGTGTAAGGTCCGTAGGTCTCAATGTTGCCGGGTTCAAACCAGCGATCTCCCAGTTCATCGATCGCCCATGATGGTTGGGCATAACCCATCCACATACCTGCAACACTGGCGTTGAACAAACCGGGTTTCAGGAAGGTCAGTTCAAGCGTCTGAGCGTCAATGACTTTCACGCCGACGGTTGTTTCATCACGAGGTGCCGCGACTTCTTCAACAACTTCTTCAACAACCTCTTCAACAACTTCTTCAACAACTTCTTCAACTTCCGGGGTTGCTGCCGGTCCGCAAGCGCTGAGAATCATAGCGAAAGCTAAAACGGCAAACATTACTAAATAAAACTTCTTATTCATTTTCTCCTCCATAGGATTTGATTTATTGTATTTTTCTTAAGTTTATTGTTAGTATCTTGTTGGTCTGCCTCCTTTCCAGCATAGTTAATCCATTACCTTAGTATAACAAATCATTATTTATTTTCTTCCCAATAATGGCATGCGACAAAATGATCTTTTTCAACTTCAAGCAATTCTGGTTCTTCAATTTTACATCGTTCTTTCGCCATAAAGCAACGTGTGTGAAAACGGCAGCCTGACGGGGGGTTAATTGGCGATGGCACATCCCCTTCAAGAATGATCCGCTTTCGTTTTTCTTCAACAAAGGGATCGGGCACCGGAACAGCTGACAGCAGCGCTATGGTATAAGGATTATAAGGTTTATCGAACAGAACGGTTTTATCCGCCAGCTCCATGATTTTTCCAAGATACATTACAGCCACCCTGCTGCAGATATGCTTTATCATGGAAAGATCATGCGCGATAGATCGGAAGAGCACACGTCTGAA
>CBDAFG010000058.1:0-6918 GCA_965195205.1 uncultured Pelolinea sp.
GGCTCAGTCAGGAAATCAAACGGCGCACACGGGTGGTGAGGGTATTCCCTAATGAGCAATCCTGCTTGCGGCTTGTCTCAGCAATTCTGATGGAGGTTAGTGAAGAATGGGAATATGGTAAATTGTATTTGAGAATGGAGACGAGTTAGAATATTAGTTAATAAAAAAGGATCTGTGATCAATTTTACAGAAAAGATGTTACATAATCCCTTTTTTTATCAACTAGTATATTAATCTGCCACCATTCTAAATGAAACATGCCAGATGTTTTATATATCCTTTTGGTAATGTATAATCATAAAAGTAGATTACGGTTTATCCCTTTTTGATGCCTGATTCTCATCTATGAAAGGATGCTGTGATCTACTTTTCAATTAATTCACTGAAGGATCGCTGCACTGATGAAAGAGCGTGTCTGACTAACAAATGGATGTTGTTATAATAAACCAACCAATAATTTGACTAGGAAAGAGAAGATCTATGAAGATAGCATTTGTTACTGATGATGGTGAAACGATCACCCAGCATTTTGGCAGAGCGGGGAAATATCTGGTTGTTGAGATTGAGAAGGGAGAAGAGGTATCCCGGGATTTACGGAGTAAATTAGAACATACGTATTTTCGAAAAATTGAACACAATCACAAGGATACCCCTGATCATGATAGTCCGGCTGCGCATAATAAACATGTACAAATGATGGCTGCAATTGAGGATTGTGATGTAGTGGTATGTGGGGGAATGGGCAGAGGAGCTTTTCAGAGCATTGTATCTCTTGGAAAGAAAGTGTTCATGACCAGCACAGGCAATATCAACGATGCGTTAAAAGGATATTTGGCGGGGGAATTAGTAGATATGTCTGATTTAGTGCATTAATCAGAAAGGCATTTTTTTTAAAAATTGTCCTGTGATATGGCAGTTTAGGAAATCCTCGCTGGGTTATTAAATAAAAAAGCCTTCTGCAAAGAAGGCTTTTTGTTATTTGCTTTAGTCAGCGATGTGTAAATTTACTTCAGTCAAGTTCATGAGATTATCGGAAACTGGGCAGCGTTTGTCAACTTCTTCCATAAACGCTTTTTTCTCTTCTTTGGTCAAATCCGCATCTATTTTAACTGCAATATTGATGGATGAGAATCCCGCGCGTTCGTTCTTTTCCTGGCCGCGCAGAACATCCAGATTCAGGTCGCCGGATACCTCAACTTCAACGCCGCGCAGATCAATCTTCTGCTGTCCTGCTGCGATCTTGGCAATTGTAATCAGGCAGCCCGCAAGTGCGACAAATATATAGCTTAAGGGAGTAGGGCCTGCGTCTGTTCCTCCCATTGCTTCCGGTTGATCAACGATTGAAACGTGCTTGCCTGAGTGTGTTGTAACAACCCAACCATCTGGTCCTTCAGCTGTAACTTTTACTGTTTTCATTGATGACATTCTAAAACTCTCCTTTTTTATTTTAATTTTTCAACCTATAAGTTTACCATAAATATTCACGTGTAAAAGATATTAGTAAAACTTAGATAAAACTGGAAGAATGTAAAAAAAGTGGTTGAAAAAGAAATTATTAATGGTGACAATCAGAACGCGAATGGAAATAGACGATAAAAAATCGGCTGTGCTGCCAGGATCCCTGCCGCGAGGATTCCGCCAATCACCCAACCTGCGATAATGTCTGTCAGGTAGTGAACACCCAGACTCACACGTGCAAAGCTGACGCAGATTCCCCAAAAAAGTAATATCCATCCAAGTAGATTAATCCCCAACCCAAAGGAAATGCTTGAAAGCATGATCGCGCGGGCAGCATGGCCAGAAGGAAATGAGTGCGGATCCGTATTTCTGTACACGGCACCCCAGTCGCCTTCAGGGCGGCGGCGCTTGATGAGAAATTTTATTGCGATGACAATCACGGCTTGAATAACGATCGCACCTGCAAATAACGCAGAATAGGAATGCCATTTGCCTTTGGTGAATATCCAGATCAAGAAGAGGCCTATTTCAAGAAACCAGGAATCACCAGAATGCGCAAAAAAAGCAGCAAATTTGCGCAGAAATCTTTTGTTTTCTGATAAAAGAAAACGGCGGGACACATTTTGATCAATTTCTAAAATTTTCTTAATCAACATAGATATAGTTGCTCTCGTATTAATCAGAAAATAATTATACTCATAGATATAATCTATATTCGATAATTCTGTATGATAACGAGGAGACACTTATGAATGAATCAATATTTCAGGTGGATGCATTTACTAACCAACCATTTAGCGGAAACCCGGCCGGTGTTGTCATTTTGAATGAAGGCCAATCCGAAGATTGGATGCTGTCGATTGCACGTGAAATGAACTTATCCGAAACTGCATTCTTGATCGGTGAAAAGATGTCGTATAATCTGCGCTGGTTTACCCCCGCAACAGAAGTGGATTTATGCGGGCATGCTACCCTATCAGCAGCACATATCTTATATGAAAAGGAAATTGTTGAAAAAAGCGAGTTGATCGAATTTACGACCCGAAGCGGTGTGTTAACGACTTCATATATTGATGGATGGATCGGGATGGATTTTCCTTCATTTACTGCTATAGAGGCTGCTCCTGGAGAAGCGGTCATTCAAGCATTAAAATGTGAGCCAGTTGAAATATTCAATAGCGGCGGAAACTTTATGGCTGTGTTTAGCGATCCAGGGGATATATATAATTTATCTCCCGACTTTAACCTAATGAAGCAGCTGGATGCTCAAGGTGTGATTGTAACCAGCCTTTCAGATGTAGCTGAATTTGATTTCATTTCCCGATACTTTGCCCCGAGGCTTGGCGTTGATGAGGACCCGGTGACGGGTTCAGCGCACTGCAGTATGGGACCGTATTGGGGAAAAATGCTTAATAAAAAAATTCTACGCGCGAAGCAAGTGTCTGATCGCGGGGGTGAGCTTCAAATTCGGATAGAGAGTGGGCGTACGTTTATCCGCGGACAGGCAGTGACAGTTTTGTCAGGAAAAATTCACATCTAATTTTCTTAAAAGTGGTCGATATTTCATGATCATATAATCAGCGTTACAAAATCTAAACAGGGATAGGTTAGGAAAATTAAAAGTTTATGAAACTGAAAAATACTGATCTTTTATTTTTCAGTTTTTAACATAGTTCCACTTAATTTTTCAATCACTCCGATAATCGCTGAATTGTCATGTTCCCCCATGCCCATTTCTAACATAGCACTGAATAATTGAGTGGTCGTGGCTGTGAGAGGTAATGGAATCCCATATTCTCGCGCGGTATCCATCACTATATTGAGATCTTTTGATTGCATGTATGCTTTAAATCCGGGTTCGCGTAAGCCATCAAAAAGACGCTGTGGTTTATTGTCAAGAGCCCAACATTGGGCAGCCCCACCACGAATAGCATCGACCACTTTCGCAGGATCAGCACCCGCTTTTTGGGCGAGAATTAGCAGTTCTCCCATCGCGACCATTTGGGCGGCGACCATGATCTGGTTGGCTGCTTTGGCAATTTGTCCGGCACCACTCTCGCCAACGTGAGTGATTGTTTTTCCCATTGAATCAAAGATTGGCAGCACAGTCTCAACAGCGTTCTTTGGACCGCCTACCATTATTGCTAAAGTTCCTTTTTTAGCACCAATATCCCCCCCGCTTACGGGTGCATCCAGGCAAGCTACGCCTAATTCACCGAGTTTATCAGCGATCATTCTGGCTGTGGCTGGTTTGATGGTTGAATTGTCAACAAAAATAAGTCCCTTGTGTGCTCCCTCAATAACCCCATTCTTTCCCAAAGCGACTTTTTCAACATCTGGTGAATCCGGCAAGTTTGTAAAGATAACTTCAACCTGTCGGGCAACCTGTGCGGGATTTTCAGCAGGAACAGCACCTTCCTTCACCAGTTCATTTACCGAACCCTGACTGCGGTTGTGCACAACCAAGGGGTATCCAGCGCGGAGAATATTTCTTGCAATTGGTTTCCCCATTAACCCTAACCCAATATAGCCGACTTTTAACATTTTTTGTCCTTTTAAAAATTTGATGTTGTGAAGTTTTCGGTTTTGATAATAAGAAAATATTATCACAGGGTACAATTCTGGGCGAGGTATTGTACATGTTACACACGCATGACCACAATGAAGATAACTTAAAACTCGCATTCTTCCTGAATTTTGGTTTCGCGATTGCGGAAATTATCGGGGGAATTTATACTAACAGTATCGCGATTATGGCGGATGCCTTACATGATCTGGGGGATAGCGCATCCTTAGCGCTATCATGGCGGTTGGAGAAATTGTCGAAAAAAGGGGGGGACGAAAAATATTCCTATGGGTATAAACGGTTCTCGCTCTTAAGCGCATTGGTGGGAGCGTTTATCCTCATTGCTGGATCGATCATCGTTATCACAGAAGCGGTCAAACGACTTCAGAATCCTCAATTAACAGATGCGCGTGGTATGTTGGTTTTCGCGATTTTTGGAATCGTAATTAATGGATTTGCTGCTTATCGGGCTGGAAAAGGGAAGAACATGAACAGCCGAATGATCTATTGGCATTTATTAGAAGATGCAATGGGATGGGTGGCAGTTCTGATCGTTAGTTTGGTCTTATTGGTCAAGGATATCTATATTCTTGACCCGATCTTGTCGCTTCTTGTATCTGGGTTTGTGCTTTTTAACGTTGCCATGAATATAAAAAAGACCATTAACTTGTTTCTTCAGGGTGTACCAGAATCTATTCAGATATCTGAGATTGAAGCGGAGATCTTGAAAATGGAGAAGGTGAAAGATATGCACCATACCCATATTTGGTCTCTTGATGGTGAGCACCATGTTCTAACAACACATATCGTTCTGTGTCTGGATTCGAAGAAGGAGGATATCCGGCGAATAAAGGATAGAATTCGAAAATTTACGGAGCTGTACAACCTGGCTCACACAACGGTTGAATTTGAATATTTCGATGATGACTGTTCTATGAGCAGCAACCATAAGGAGTGAAGATTCTATGAACACAAAACAACCCCAGGAAAAGAAGAGTTTTACAGATAATATTGCTCCGCTTTCTTCAAAAGGGTGGCCTAAATGGGCAGTCTATTTGTTCTCTCTATTAGGTTTTTTCTACCTGCTTAATCCAACTGCAGGAATCCTTGAACTACTACCAGATAATTTACCCTGGATAGGCAATCTTGATGAAGGAGCGGCGGCTCTCGCTTTGTGGTACGGATTTTTAGAAATTCGGAAAGCCCGCAAAAAGGACTAGTTAAATTTCCGGCTTTTTTTTCAGAATCGCAACCAAATGGTGCGGATTTCGTATATGAGATGTAATTGAATATGAGAAATTTAGAGGAGTGTGAATTATGGCGCCAAGAAAACCAAAACAAGAAAAACAAGCCGCACCAATTAAAAAAGAGGAACTGGTTGTTGAAAAAAACCCAAAGAAACAAGTCCAAGCGGAACCGCTAAAGAAGGGAGCACCCAGTCAAAAAGTGCAATCTTCAAAAAAACCGATACAAGAGAAAAAAATTAGCACATCACCAAAAGATAGCCACCCGAAAACACACAGCACCTCTGATCGAGGCCCTATGCTTTTTGGCGCCGGATTGCTATTTATGGGATTTATTCTTTTAGCGGGACGATTATTGAATATCCCATTTGGTGATTTTCTATGGCCATTCATTTTTATTATTCCAGGCGCTTTGGTTTTTCTTTCCGCATTATCCTCCGAAAACAGCAGTGGCGAGGGGCTTTCTATCTTGGGCGGTATCCTGAGTATGCTGGGTTTTGTATTCTTGATGCAAACCATAACTGGATTTTGGGCAAGCTGGGCATATATTTGGGCGCTGGTTGCTCCAACATCAATCGGTTTAAGCCAGATGGTATATGGCAATTTAAAGCATCGCGATGCGATAACCGCATCCGGGTGGAGATTGACGAAAGTTGGCCTGAGCATTTTTGTAGTCGGTTTTATGTTCTTTGAACTCGTAATAGGTATCAGTGGATATGGCCTCGAACGTTTTGGGCTTCCTAAATTCCCAATGATCCTGATATTTGCAGGCGCTTTAATGTTAGTACGATCCTTTTTCCATAATAAATGATTCGTTAGGTCTTGCAGGGGCAGGATAACAGCCCCTTTATTTTTTTCATAACTTGAATCCAAGTTATAAATTGGAAAAAACAAACCACTTTATAAATATTGCATTTAAAAGACCTGAATATTTTTAGACCTTGGTGATGACGCAGTACATATATTAATCGTGCTTTTGTTACTTGAGAAAAAAACATACGGGAACTTTATATCTGTTTTGAGCGTCTTATTAATTAAATTTAGAGGTAAATGTGAATCACAAAGTAAGATATTTTTTAATGTTTATGATATTTGGCTTGATGGTTTCTTCATGCTCTACATTTAATAGCCCACCTGTTGATGATTTAGAAGGAACCAGATGGAATTTGCTTTTCATTCGCAAATCTGTACCCATCCCGAACAACATCATCTCCATAGAATTTAATAATGGAGAGGTGGGCGGAACAACCGGCTGTAATTCTTATTTCGGTGAGTATAAAACTCAGGGGAACGAAATTTCATTTGCGCAGATTGCAGCTACCGAAATGGCGTGTTTAGATCCTGAAGGGATCATGGAGCAGGAACAGGATTATATGACTTTTTTATCTGAGGTAGTAGCTTATTCTATTGAAAGCGATCGATTGATATTGAAAAAGGCTCATCAAGATCAATTAACCTTCGAAAAGGTTAAAAATTAATAAGGATTTAAAAACAATCTTGAATTCAACCAGCAAGTGCAACTTTGAAAGCGTTAGAGAGGTAAGCTGCGGTAAGATGAGCACCACTCCAACGACTAAATCAAAGGAGCACTCATGCGAACGTACACACAGCTTACCCATATACAAAGATACCAGATATATGCTTTATTGA
>CBDAFG010000059.1:0-12095 GCA_965195205.1 uncultured Pelolinea sp.
CCGCCTTACATAACGCCCCGGTAAAGATCGTCGATTACTTGTCGTCTGTAGAAAATCTTGAGGAAAAAGCAGAAATATTTACGGTTTTTGATTGGGAATTACACTGGCAGCTCACGCTGTACGCAAACAATTCTTTCTTTACGCATTTCATGAACAGCGTCCGCCGTTTATACCAGATCGTAGGCATCCCTTATTTCAGTTATACAAAAACACGCAGTCATTCACGGCAATTCTATCTACACTTAAGAGAACTAGCCGCTGAAAGAAACAGCGAAGCAGCAGGGGAGCTCACGCGGCAAATAATGTCTGAAAGCGCCGCACTTTGGAACGAGATGGCCAACAAAGATAAATGATCTATTTCTAACGAGGTAAATAATGTGGAAAAATGAATGGAGAGAACCCGTTTGGGGTGAAATTGACCAAGAATGGGATCTGGTTGTAATCGGAGGCGGTATCACAGGCGCTGGCATCTTCAGGTCTGCTGTTTCCGCTGGCTTAAAAACGCTGCTTGTTGAAGCACAAGACTTCTCTTTCGGTACATCCAGCCGCTCATCGAAGTTAGTACATGGTGGATTCCGGTATCTTTCCAATCGCCAGTATCATGTAACCTACGAGTCTGTTCAAGAAAGGCAACGTCTATTACGCGGTGCTCCCCATCTCGTCACGCCGCTCCCAATTATTCTTCCAAATTACCGTAAATATAACTATCCTTCATGGATCCTTCACCTGGGAGTAATTATCTACGATTTGATGGCGCCAAAATGGAATCACCAGGTTCTGTCACCAGATGATATCCTGACTCAATTCACTGCTCTCAATCATATTGGGCTGATAAAGGGATTTCGTTATCAGGATGCCGTTCTTGATGATTCCCGGCTGGTATTACGCATTATCCACGAAACCGTTCAGGATGGTGGGACAGCAATAAGTTATGCCTCTGTTGAACACCTGCTGCGCGACAAAAAAGGCGCTGTGCGAGGAGTAGCAGTTCGGGACACTGCATCAGATAATGGGCTGACTGTTGAAGTAAAAGCAAAAATGGTTGTTAATGCAACTGGGCCATGGACCGACGAGGTCAGACGCGAACTTAAAACTTCCGACCGATTGCGTCTGCTGCGCGGCAGTCATTTGGTCTTCGAACAATCACGCTTCCCCGCATCAGAAGCAATATCATTTTTTCACCCGCAGGATCGGCGGGCAATGTTCATCATCCCCTGGGAAGGAGTTACTCTGGCAGGCACAACCGATATCGATCATTCTAAAAAACAGTACGGGCTTATCAATGAACCCTACGCGGAACAGAATGAAATTGAGTACATCCTCTCGGCTGTCGAATTTCTTTTTCCACAGCTTAAGATCACCCAAAACGATACCATCTCCTCTTTTGCCGGCTTACGCCCGGTGATCAATACAGGTGCGGAAACACCTTCCAAAGAATCACGCGCCCATCAGGTTTGGAATGAAAACGGCTTGATCACAGTCACCGGCGGCAAGCTGACAACCTTCCGTATTATGGCGAAAGACACTCTTGAAATTGCCTGCGCATCAATCGGAAAACAAATCAAGATCAATTCCAAACAACAAATACTGAAAAACCTTCAAGTAGATCGGTGCGGAAAACTTGAGAAGGAAATTTGCAACCGCCTGTCTGGTCGTTTTGATGGGGAAGCTAAACAACTCCTCCATTTAGTGAAACCGGATGAATTGAAAAATATTGGATCGCTGACCACAACCTGGGCAGAAGTGCGGTGGGCGGCTGCTTCAGAGGGGGTAGTCCACCTTGATGATTTACTCCTCCGCCGAACGCGGATTGGTATCCTCCTGCCAGAAGGCGGTAAATCGATTCTATCGCGCGTCCGCCAGATCGCACAGCCCGAATTAGGCTGGTCCGACATCCGCTGGGAAAAGGAAGAAGCACGATATTGGAAAATATGGCGTACATTCTACAGCCCCAAGCCAGGATAAATTATTAAATAATTAAACTAGAGGTCTATATGGCTAATAAGCAGAATTTCATTCCTCACTGGTACGAAGGGGAAACACCAGTCGGCACATTTCGCGCTTTGTTTAAATGGCACAAGCTGAACGCATTTAAGCATCCTAACCACGGTTTTTATACTTTGTTACGGGACACATTTCAATTATCCGACCAGGATTTCAAAGATCCGATTTTATGCCTTGATCCAGTAAAAGAAAATTTCTCGTCTAACCTGGATCAGAAACATATTAAAAAAATAGAGCAGATCGTTGGAAAACAGAATGTCTTCACAGACACATATACCCGCCTGCGCACATCCTATGGGGCAGGTATGATCGATGCACTTCGCCTGCGAGAACACATCATTGAGAACATCAATGATTGCACTGCTGCACCGCGGACCGCCGAAGAAATTGAAAAAATCACCAGGTATTGCGATACACATCACATCCCCCTCACTGTTTACGGAGGTGGCTCCACGGTAACTCGAGGGGTGGAAGCTCCCAAAGGGGGGATCTGCCTTGATATGAGTCTCCACATGAAAAAAGTGTTGGATTTCAACGAAACCAATCAAACCATCACTGTGCAATCCGGGATCTATGGACCCGAATTAGAAGACATGCTCAATCATGCGCCCGAAAAACTTGGGGCAAAAGATCGCTATACTTGCGGCCATTTTCCGCAATCCTTCGAGCATTCCAGTGTGGGCGGATGGGTTGTCACACGGGGTGCCGGCCAAAATTCAACCTATTATGGAAAAATAGAGGATCTGGTCATCTCCCAGGAATACGTTACACCGATTGGCACATTTCGCACCACAGATCATCCGCGCGCAGCCACAGGCCCAGATTTTGACCAAATCATGATCGGCAGCGAAGGGTGCTTCGGAGTTCTTACTGCCGTAACTTTGCGGGTATTCAAGCACCGCCCTAAACATACGCGTCGTTTTAGTTTCTTATTTAAATCCTGGGAGGACGCGGTAAACGCATATCGGGAGATCATGCAAGGTGAATTCGGTTTCCCGTCCGTATTCCGCTTGTCTGACCCCGAGGAAACTGACACCGCCATGCGCATCTACCATATCCATGATTCCCCGGCCGACGTCGCACTTAAAACCCTTGGCTACCTGCCTATGCAGCGCTGTCTTTTACTTGGGACTGCTGATGGAGATCAGGCATTTACCAGTTTAGTAAAGCGCAAGGTAAACCACATTTGCCGCCGCTACGGCGCTTTTATCCTCTCGCCTTTTAAAGTCACCCAGAAATGGGAACATACCCGATTCACCGATCCATACATGCGGGAAGATCTTCTTGATTACGGTATAGTTATAGACACTCTGGAATGCGCAGTTACCTGGGATCAATTACACAATGTACACACACAGGTAAGGAAGTTTGTTAAACAGCGCCCAAAAACGATCTGCATGACGCACATCTCACATGCTTATCCGCAGGGCGCGAATCTGTATTTTATTTTTGTGATCCGTTATAAAAATATCAATGACTACCTTACTCTTCAATACGGCATATTGGATGCGATCCAGGCAACTGATGCTGCCATGAGCCACCACCACGGTGTTGGTAAACAAACTGCTCCCTGGCTGGAAGGCCAAATTGGAACTGAATGGATGCAGTTGACACATGCATTAAAAAAACATTTTGATCCGCGTAACATTATGAACCCTGGAGGCACTTTGGGGTTAGATATGTCAGAAGACCAAAAAAATAAACACTGGGGTTTTACAAACTAACCGGAGGTAAGTATGGCTGAAAACTTATTGGCAATTGATTGCGGAACACAATCTGTCCGCGCATTATTGTTTAACCCGCAGGGAGACCTCCTGGCCAAAGCTCGTGTACCAATTGAACCTTACTTTTCAACCGCGCCTGGTCTAGCTGAGCAGGACCCAAATGTGTTCTGGGATGCTCTCTGCCAGGCGTGCGGGCAGTTGTTCACGCATAATGAGGCGCAAAAAGACAGTATCACGGCAGTATCGATCACCACACAGCGTGCCACCGTGGTAAATCTAGATAAGAATGGCAGCCCGCTGCGTCCAGCGATCATCTGGTTGGATCAGCGCCACGCCGAAGAATTCCCCCCTGTAAAAGGTGTTTGGGGAGCTGCCTTCGCACTCGCCGGAGCAAAACCAACAGTAGAATATTTGCAAGCACAATGCGAAGCCAACTGGATTCATCTTCATCAGCCCGATATCTGGGAAAAAACCTATAAATTTACCTACCTTTCCGGGTATCTGACTCGTTTGCTGGTCGGAAAATTTGTAGATTCAATCGGCTGCCAGGTAGGCTATATGCCTTTTGACTACAAAAAACAGACTTGGGCAGCCAGCAGCCATTGGTACTGGCAGGCGCTCGCGATCAAACCGGATAAATTAGTTGACCTCATACCTGTCGGCGAACAATTGGGTGAGATTACGCCAGAAGCAGCACGCCAGACAGGTATCCCTGTTGGCCTGCCCCTCATCGCTGCAGCCGCTGACAAGGCCTGTGAGGTACTGGGAGCAGGCAGTTTGGAACCCAATGTCGCCTGCCTTAGCTACGGAACAGCTGCCACCATCAATACCACGCATAAAAAATATATTGAGATCATCCCTCTTATCCCTCCATACCCTGCCGCTGTGCCAGATCTTTATAATATGGAGTTACAAATCTATCGTGGATATTGGATGGTGAACTGGTTCAAGAATGAGTTTGGCCTTCGCGAACTGCGCTTATCCAAAGAAACCGGTGTTGAGCCGGAAGTTTTATTTGATGAACTTGTAAGGAGTGTTCCGCCCGGATCTCAGGGGTTGGTACTCCAGCCATATTGGTCACCCGGTCTGCGTCATCCCGGTCCGGAAGCACGGGGGGCAATCATTGGGTTCAATGACATGCACACTCGCGCTCACTTATACCGCGCAATACTGGAAGGGCTGGCGTATGCGCTTAGAGACGGAAAAGAACGTACAGAAAAGCGCTCCAAAACAACAATTGACCAAGTACGTATCGCTGGAGGAGGAAGCCAGAGTGATGCCGCCATGCAGCTCACAGCAGATGTATTCGGCCTACCCGTTTCCCGCCCTCATTTATATGAGGCTTCCGGATTGGGCGCAGCTATCAACGCCGCCGTAGGAGTGGGTATTCATCCAGACTACCATTCAGCTCTAGATGCAATGACCCGCCTTGGTGACACATTCAACCCTGATCCGAAAGCGCATGCAGCCTATGATCAGTTATATAATGAAATCTACCTGCAGATGTATAAACGTTTGCAGCCTTTTTATAAAGCGATGCAGAAAATTACTCTGCCGTCAAAGTAATAAATAAAACGAAATTGGCAGTTGTTTGATTTCCATTCCTTGACGGTTTATACTCGCTGGGGTATAGTATGCGGGGACAGTTCCCTTGCCCTCGTAGCTCAATTGGATAGAGCGTTTGCTTGCGGAGCAAAAGGCTGCAGATTCGAATTCTGCCGGGGGCACTAACAAAATCGGAGCGGATATGATTTCCGCTCCTAAATTTTTTATCAACAGGAATAAAATGAGGTTTTTAGAAAAACAAATTCTCTTGTCCAATGATGACGGTATAGATTCACCTGGTTTATGGGCTGCCGCGGAAGCGCTGTCTGAGCTGGGTTATGTTACAGTTGCAGCACCGCGCGATCACATGTCTGCCACAGGGCGAGGATTTCAGAAGGATTCGGACGGTATCATCACAAAAAAACAATTAACCGTTCATGGTCAAGAGTGGGATGTATATGCGGTCGGCGGTTCTCCTTCCCAGTCCGTTGCTCACGGTATTTTGGAGATCGTTCCCCAAAAACCCGATCTGGTTGTAACTGGCATTAATTTCGGCGAAAATTTAGGCACCGATGTAACCTATTCTGGCACAGTCGGCGGTGCGATCGAAGCCGCTTCTCTTGGTATTCCTGGACTGGCAATGTCTCAGCAAATAATTTTCGAAAACTGGGATCACTACTATAAAGATGTCGATTTCACCATTTCAGCATATTTCACAAAATTCTTCGCAAAACTCATGCTTGAAAAACAACTCCCAGAGGATGTGCATGTATTGAATGTAGTTGTTCCAGTTGGCGCGACCCGTGAAACCCCCTGGAAGGTTACCCCATTGGCTGATTGCAGGTATTTTAGGCCAATTGTAATCAGGGAAGGAAGCTTTGAGGATAAAGGCCGCATCACAGCACATATTCTAGATCAGGCACACATTAAACCAGGGAATGATATCTACACTGTGCGCACGGAAAAAATGGTATCCGTTACTCCGCTGAGCATCAACCTTACTTCCCGCACAAATCTTGCGGATTTTGAAAAAGTTTTGCGCTCGAATAAATAGCGCTCTTCTGATAAAGCAGAGGATTTTTACGCGTTAAACCGGATCGAAATGATATCCCCATCCTGAACCAGATACTGCTTCCCCTCTAAGCGTAATTTTCCCTTTGACCTGCCTTCCGCCATACTACCGGCTTCCATAAGCTCATCATAAGAGATCACTTCCGCGCGGATGAATCCTTTCTGCATGTCTGTGTGGACCTCTCCAGCAGCTTCAGGCGCCAAAGCCCCGCGGCGAACTGTCCAGGCGCGCACCTCATCTTCACCAATAGTAAAAAAGGACAGCAGCCCCAGCAGTTCATAAGAGGATCGGATCATACGGCTGAGTCCCAATTCCTCTATCCCATACTCATCCATGAACAGAGCAGCATCCTCGTCGGATAATTGGCCCAGATCCATCTCCAATTTTCCCTGCAAACTTACGATCTGACTGCGTTGATGATCATATTGGATCTCCGGCTGCGCTTGACCCTCTCCCAAATTGAGCAGGATCAAGAGCGGCTTTCTGCTCAGGAAACCAAATCCGGAAAGCACTTTTTCTTCCTCAACCGTTAATTGTATGTCCCTTAACGGTATCGCAGAAGATAAAGCATCCTGCAGTTTTTCAAACAAAGTAATTTCGTGGTCAATAACCCCTTTTTCCCGCCCTCCGCCCTTTTTGTGTTCTTCAGCCAACCGCTCCAGTTTCCGTTCCACCATGATCTGATCATTCAGCAGGAGCTCTTCATCCATCAATTGAATGTCCCGCGCAGGATCAACACTTCCATGTACATGCGGAACCAATGGGCTTTCAAAGCAGTGCACCACTTCAATGAATCCATCCATCTGTGTCAATTGATTAAGCAATTGCCCGCTTATCTCGCCTTTGTCAGTTGCGCTTCCCAGTCCGGCAATATCCGCGTATGTAACCTTCGCATACACCGTTTTCTTGGGGTTGAACATCTCTGACAATCGATCCACGCGCTCATCCGGCACATCAATCACGGCAGTATGTACCTCCATCCGGCCTACGGCCGCACCGATTGGCTGGTCGCCGTGAGTTAGTGTATTAAAAATAGTTGTTTTTCCTGATTGGGGTAACCCAATGATACCTAATTGCATAATATTCCTGTTATTATTTTCCACCAATTATATTCGTTAAGTGCTTTTTCTCAATCTTGACCATGCTTCCATTCTTGGATATACTTTCATGATAATTGCCGAAGTGGCGGAACTGGCAGACGCGCACGACTCAAACTCGTGTTCCCCTGGGATTGTGGGTTCGATTCCCACCTTCGGCATCAGACCGCTCCGGCGGTTTTTTAATACCCCCATACACCTCTCTTCGCACCCGATTTCTACAATTATCCAGAATACAAAAATATTGAAAAGAGGGAGTTTATTCCTTCCTCAAACGCAGTACCAGTACTGCCCCCAGGATCAACATGCCGCCTGCCAATTGTGTTGTTGTCAGCACTTCGCCAAACACAACAAACGCGAAAATTGCTGTGAATACCGGCTCGATCATCACCACTAAATTTGCCGTACTCGACGGTAAATACCGTAAGCTTACGTTATACAATCCAAAACCCATCAAAGTTGGCCCTACTGCTAAAACTGCCAACATCAACCATCCCCGCCACTCGCTTCCCAACCACAGCATATCCGCCAAACTCCCTGCTGCCCCGGGTATTTTTCCTCCCGATAAAAGATTGAAACCCAGCATGAACACAGATGCAAAACCAAAAATATACAATAACGTTGTCCAAGTGTTCAGCCCGCGCTGCGATGCAGACCGCCCCATGATGCTGTACACAGCATAGAACAACCCTGCTGATATTCCGGTAATCACACCGACCGTATTCAATCCCCACAAAGAGGGATTAAATACATCTACTACTAACCCACACCCCAACATACTCAGCACCACAACCAGTGTTTTGGAAAACGTGAGTTCCTCTTTTAAGATCAGCCATCCCAACAGCGCCGTGAACCCTGCCGAAGAATACACCAGCACCGTCGCCACTGCCGCTCCGTTAAGTGCTACCGACAGTGTCCACATCGCATTGAAAAGTGCCAATATCAATCCATAACCTACCAGGGTACCGATATGCCCCCGCACTCCTCGCAGCAATTCTGGCTTACCGATTGCGAAAACTACAGCCAATGCTGCTGCCACTATCACTTCCCGCCAAAACGCCAGCACCAGTGCAGGCATTGCATAATTCTGTGTCAAATGGCGGATAAAGATTGCGGTCATGGAAAGGAACAGGGCGCTCCCTACAGCAGCTATATATCCCCGGTTTGTGTGTGTACTTTGTGCAGTGGGTGATTTTTCCATACATTCCTCTTACTAATTCAGAAAGATTTATTATAGGTGAGAACAAGAAATTTAAATGCCCTTATGATAAGAAGGTAATGCACCAAAATCATCTTTTTTTGTTTTCAAATTGTGATCCCAACGGGGAAAGTTGGAACTGGTTATATCTAATCGCACGCTGGTGAGTGAACCAGTAGGCGCGGAATGCCCAATGGATCCGGTTTGTGCTCATAGAAAAGAACTTTTCCAACCAGCCATTCGAACGATGTTTTATTAGATCAGCACGAATTGGTCTGATAATTCCAAAACTTGCCACCTAAATATTTAGGAACATTAACAATTAAGGGGTTTCTTACACAGGAAAGTTTAGAATCACTAATTTAATAACGATCTTGTTCTTTTGTAATTTAAGCTATAATTCTTCTTTCCTTCCTGTATAATAAAGGGAAGAAAGAGATTGTCCACGCAACGGGGGTTCCCCGCAGTTTCACTAACTAATTCATAAAGGAGTATTGCAAATGGATCAAATGAAATTTTATTCTCTCAAGGACAAAAAACACGTGATGATTGACTTAGATAAAATCACCCTAAGAACTCTCAAAAACGGCCGTAAAGCTGGGGAAGCAGTGGATCCAGAAAACGGCAATAAGCTGTTCAAATTCCTCTCCAAGGATGACGTAAAACTATTAGAAGGATAACAAACACACTATATGACCGCTGATCATAAAACTCCAGTATCAGCGGTCCAATAACTCCTGCAGAAATTTTGCTGGTCCGTGCTCTTCGACGGAACCAATCACCAAGTCCGCGGCTGTCTTCGCTCTTGAGGAGGCATTTTCCACCGCGAGCCCCAACCCCACTTCCGCTAACATCTCAACATCATTATTAAAGTCACCAAAGGCCATGATCTCTCCTAGCGGGATACCCATGCTGTCTGCCAGCTTACGGATACCTGTTACCTTTGTGACTCCTTTCGGCATTACCTCTACTAATGATGTGCTCGTATGCAGAATATCTACACACCCCTTCAGTGCCTCCTCGAAAATCTCTCCTATTTCGATCAGATTCTCCTGCACATAACTATCTACCACCAGGCATTTATTTGCGTTAACCAGTTTACCAGTGATCGCATCCCACTCACCGACCTCAAACAGACCAGATACCACATTGCTGTAAATCGGGTAAATATTTTCATTCATTACTTTCAAATAGATTCCATTGTCGATATAAACGACCAGGTCCGCTCCGCGTGCCTCACAAATCTCGATCACCTGCTGGGTAGCACCCAAAGGGAGGGTGGCCTTGCTGAACATTTCTTCGTGCCGAGTTTGCAGTATCCCGCCATTCGCCAGGATGAGTGGTAATTCAATCTCCAACTCATCCGCCAACGGCTTTGCTGATGGTAGATTTCTTCCAGTTGCCAGAGTAAAAGAGACTCCTTCCTCCCGCAGCCGAAACAGCACCTCTTTCGTGAACGAATTCAACACATGCTCTTTCCCCACCAGAGTATCGTCAATATCAAAAACAACCAGTTTGTAATCACGTAGGTTAATGTCATTAGGCTTCATGTTATCCGTCCCAAATCCATCCGCTATTGTACCTGCCTTTCTAATTTCGCCATCTCGATAAAACGAAATGGAAAAAATAGTAAAAACTGAAGATTAATAAAATCTTCAGTTTGTTTTTTTAAGAACCAACAATATGGTTGTCGGAAATTTTCAATGAATATAAATTTCTCTAGTATTAAATTCGCCTACTTCCCGTGATCCAAAGCATGCAGCTTCACAGCCGTTTCCAGGGAGATCTTGGTTGCATTCGATATCGCCGTAACCATCTCCTCAGGGGTCGCTCCTTTATCTGGGTGTTGATGGCAGCCAGCCGATGCTAAAATAACGCCCCCACGGACCTTTCTGGCTGTTGCCAGTGTGAGAACAGTTGAAGCTTCTTGTGAAGCGATCAATACACCAGCGTCAATCCATGGCTTTTCGATTTCCAGAATATTCAATTTCGATAAAGTTGAGCCAGCATAGAAAGCGTCATGCGACCATTCATAACCCGCGTGCACTTCGATACCCAATTCTTCAGCGGATGCGAGCATGCTTTCAACTGTATGAAAATCCGCTACCGCTGGGAATCCCTGCGGAAAATATTCTCGTGTGAGACCATCGCCGCATACAGCGCCCGTTATAACCAGTATCGCTGGGTTCGGCAGCCAGGTCTGCATCATTCCACCTGTACCTATTCGGATTAAATTCTTCGCCCCAACCTTGACCAGTTCTTCAATCGCAATAGCCGCCGCTGCGCTGCCAATTCCTGTTGAAGTCACACTTACCTTTACCCCTTTGTACATACCTGTATAAGTATTATATTGGCGACCCGAAGCTACTAATTCCGCTGAATCAAAATGATCCGCGATGATCTTCGCCCGACTGACATCACCAGGAAGGAATACGGTTTCGCCAATATCACCGGGTAATAATTGAATGTGGTGTTGTTTTTCCATGATTTTTATCTCCAGTTTTTTCTAACCTAATCAAGACCCTTTTCATGCAAGATCTTGGCCGTTTCGATACCAACGCGCACTAAATCTCTCTTGTGCGTTTCCAGGTCCGGGTCATTTTCACCCTCGCCAAAGATCGGATCACTGCTCAGCAGGATCGTTCCCGCCCGGACACCCTGCATGCTCGCGACCACCAACATCGTCGCGCATTCGTTCTCAACAGCCAGCACACCCAGATCAATCCATTTCTGCAATCTGGCTTTATAATCGCCGTGCGCCCAGGGTGATTCCAGGTAAAATGCGTCATGCGTACGCACCAAACCCAAGTGATAGGTCAACCCCAATCGTTCACACGCGTCAATCGACGCGCGCACAATGCGGTAATCCGCGATCGCTGGATAATCAATCGAGATAAATTCCTCTGTACAGCGTTCTCCGCGTACCGCACCAGTGGCAATGATTATATCCCCCGCCTTCATAAAGGGCTGTAACGCTCCGCATGTGCCAACTCGGATGATATTCTTCGTTCCTATTCGGATGAACTCCTCAACGCCAATTGCTGTAGGTGAAGGGCCAAGACCAGAGCTTGTGCAGCTGATCAGCACACCATCCTTCTTACCTGTATATGTGATATATTCACGCTTTTCTGTTACTTTCCATGCCTCATCCATAAGCTCCGCAAAAAGTTGGACCCTTCCTGGATCCCCGGGAACTAGAATGGTCGGGGCTGCTTCACCTGGCAGGAGGTTGATGTGATGCTGTCGATGTTGTGCTTCCTGATTCATAATCCTTCTCCTTCTAAATATGAGTTAAAAATATTTTCGATTCAATAATAGACTCCACTGCAAAAAGATACCACAAAACGGCAAAACTTTAATATAATTATCTTATGTTCAAGAAAAACAACAAACACTTACAACCAGCCATAATCAGTGCAGCAAGCGAATTGCCAGAAAAGCAGCGCAAACGACTG
>CBDAFG010000060.1:0-11247 GCA_965195205.1 uncultured Pelolinea sp.
ATATCAAAGGTCACTTTGCCTACCCTGGTCCTGACAGTCTTGGGTTTATAGCCATTGGCATGGCCGTTACGTTCATCGCTGCGTTCATAGGGTTGGACATTGAGATGCATGTCTCGTTCAATCTGCATGGCTTGGTTCACGAGTGTTCGAATCATCTCAGGCAAGCTTTCCAGCCCTTCTGTTGTCAGTTGTTCCAGATATTCTTTTGGTAATGTACAATCATTCTTGTAGATCATGGTCTTATTCCTTTCTTTTGTTTATCTGACTTCTGAAAGGATACCGTGATCTACTCTTTTTTGAAATTACAGAAAGATTGTTACACTAGCATTAAATAAATATCAATGCACACTGGAACTACATGTGTACACACGAATGTTTTATGGAAATATCTTAAATAAAATGAATATGCGTTATAAAAAGTGCTATGCGCTGGCGTTTAGCCTGGTAGATCTGACACCCTGAATGGCAAACCAGGCCAGCAGTACGTAAAGGGCGCTGACTGCCCATAACCAGCGATAGTTGTTCCCTGCCAGTTCAACGACTATACCGCTGAGGACTGGCCCGGCGATGGCGGCGCTCTGGGCGGCTACATAATACAGGCCGGTATAGGCACCAATCTGTGCCTCATCTCCAAGGTCGAACACCAGCGGAAGACTGTTCACGTTGACAAGTGCCCAGCAGACGCCGGCAAGCAGCAGGATGATGATCAGCGAGACCTGGCCCTGGATGAAGAAGAATCCAAACGAAAATAGCAGGGTCATACCAAGCAGGCCGAAGGTGATCGTCCGTTTGCGACCTAATTTTCCGGCGATCAAACCGCTGGGGATGGAGAAAAGGATGAATGCGGCTGCAAACATGGCTGTCATGATGGTGGCTGTGCCTGGCGTGAGCCCCAGACTAAAGACTGCGAAAGAGGTCAGCCCCGTTTGGAGGGCTTCATAGGCCATGAAATACAGGAAGATCGCCAACAGGATCAGCAGTCCGCTGCGGGTCTGAGTTTTAAAAATGATGCTGAAATCCTCAATGAAGCTGCGCTTGGAGGCTGTGGTTTTTTGAACCTCTGCCTGCGGTGGCTCTTTCACTTGCCAGACTGCGATCGCTTCAACAGCGAACAGCACTAGTGCCGCGCCGAGAAAAGGAGCTAACCGGCCGTAAGCATCGAACAGAATACCGCTGCCAAAGAGTGCCAAGGCGCCGCCGATACCACCCATCAGGTTGATAACTCCGTTGGCATGGCTGCGTTTTTCCGCAGGGAAGAGGTCACCAAGCCAGGCGACAGTTGGTGTGCGGAAGAGGGACATGCCGAAATTGGTGATAAGGATGAAAACCATAATAGCAAAAAGTGAGTTCGCGAGAGGGATCAAGGTTAGAGCGATCGCTGCGATGGGAGTACCGATCATAATCCAGAGTTTCCTGCGACCGAAGCGTGTCCATGTATGGTCGCTCTTTGCGCCGGCCCAGGGGGAGACGAACACATTGAAAATATTATCCCAGGTCATAATGAAAAATGCCAAACTGGGTGTCAGGCCGAAGCCGATTATGTTGGGGATCTCGCGCCCCGCTTCGATGAGCTGCCGCTCAAATTCAGGGTTGCCTGCTTGTAAAAAGAGCGGCACAAAACTGTTGAATACTGGCCAAACAAGATTGATGCCTAAAAATCCTAACCCAATCAGCAGCGTTTTTCCATACGGGAATTTATTTTGTGACATAAAAACATCCTTTGTGAAGTGTTTTTCTCTCTAATCAGATAACACAGCAGGGGTTTGACAGTTACTTGGGTGCAGAGATATATATTATGGGTAGTGGTAAACCTGGAATTATTGCTTTTAATGGCGGCAGGCATTCTTGTGAACAGATAGAATGCCGCTGTTTGTTGAGTGGGTTATTCGAATAGGGCGAACAGCTCTTTTTTCGCGTTGCAGAGCGGGCAGATATCCGGGGCATCTCCCTCACCGGTCCAACCGCACACTGAGCAGACGTGCATTTTTCCAACAGCGGTGTCTTTACCATCTACGACAGAGGTTTTTGCGGCGGTGTACATTTCTGCGTGTATCTTTTCCGCTTCAAGTGCCCATTTGGTGGAGCGAACTGCGCCGCGTTCTTCCTGAAGTTCGGCAACAGCTATGTAAGCAGTGTACATTTCATTGATCTCGAATGTTTCTCCTTCAACACCAGCAGTAAGGTTATTTTCGGTGGTTGATAATTTCTTAAGCACTTTGAAATGGCTGGTAGCGTGCACCTGCTCGGCATACGCATTGGCGCGGAACAGGCGGGCTACATTTGGAAAACCATCCTTCTCTGCCTGATCGGCGAAAATAAGGTATTTCATATGTGCCTGGCTTTCACCAGCAAAAGCTGCTTCCAAATTCTCTTTTGTCATTGCATGCATAATTCTTCTCCTATATATTATATTTAGTTGTGATTGATTTTCATCCATAATCATACAATATTATTACACTAATTAGAATATGTATAATCGTAAAATAAAATAATAAAAAAAGCAGGATAATTAACAAAATAATTGCTCGCTTCTTTAATTACAGGCAGGGAAGAGCTGTTTGCGGAAAAGATAATTGAAGCTTTGGTTTGCTTAAGATATATGCCTAAAATTTTCTTATATAATTGATGTCAATTGTTAGTGCAAGGATCAGAATATGTGGATACAGTTTAAAAAACGAATGATCGTATGGCTTTTATTGCTAATTTTGACCATTAGTGCCTGCCAACCGGCAGCGCCAGCGAATACGCAGCCAAAAACACAAGTGGGTAAATGCGGGGATGGGTTTTGTTCTGGTCCGGAAAACACAAGCAATTGTCCTGAGGATTGTGACGAAGAAGATAAACCAGTAAATGAGGTGGAACTTCCGGCAGAAGAAGTTGGGCCGGTTTATCTGGGAATAATGGTGCATTTGGAAGGGTGGAAGGATGAGTTATTTAATGAGGAGATGTTTATTCATCATGCACGCTTGATCCGGGAATATGCGTCGCTGTTTGAGGCGTACGGGGCGAAATTAACCTGGGAGAGCAAGGAGGTGACCGAGGCGAGCTTCACTTGGGGTGACAATGTGCTTAAAGAGATGGAAGAGCGCGGGCATGGGATCGGAGTACACGCTGATTTGGGCGGCCAGCTGGATTATAACTGCGATATATTTGACTTTGAACTGCGCATCCGTAAAGAAATGCTTGAATCCTTAGGCGTAACTGTCCGGCACGTATCCGGCGTGGTATCGCACTGTGATTGGGTGACCGCGCTGATTGACTCGGGATATAGTTTTGTGACCGGGACAGTAGCTTACGGTGTCATGTCTTTGCCAGAAGTGATGCGTCCTGAGGAATACCGAAATTGCCCATCACCACTCGCCTGTCATGATACCTATCCAGAAGCGCTGGCAGACCGCATCCATCCCTGGCGGATGCACAGCGGCTTGGATTGGATCAGGCATGACCCTGACGGAAAACTGGTGATGCTTCCGTCCAGCCACGGGCTGGCGTGTTATGCGGAGAGCGCTGCTGGAGCTAAATGTGACCAGGATTTCACGCCTGAGGATATTGACCTATTCTTTGAGGAATTGGATGCAGCAGTTGCACTGCGGGATCCGAAACAGATCAATATGTATTATATGAGTTGGAGTTTGGGTAAAGCACTGGATGCAGGTTTGATGGAGGAATGGCTGCAGCGAATCGTGCCGTATGTGGAAGCTGGCCTGGTGGAATGGAAAACACTGCCGGAGATGTATGACGCGTATATCGCCTGGGAAAACTGAGATTTGGGAATATAACCTTAGATATATAGAACATAATTTGGGTTGGTATTCTGAATTATTTTCAGGTAAATCAAATCCAAATCTGTTTCAGAGTAATTAGCGTGTGATCCAACTTGGAAATGTGGTGGTTCAATTAGCTTAATTTTATTAATTTACTTCGATTATTGCTGAACATGTTCGGAATCTGGTGATGAGCCAATGGAGATAATATGGATAATGACAGAATTGTAAGGATTGGCACAGTGATCATTGTTACTATCGGGTTGGTTATCCTGAGTTTTATTGCAGCGCCTTTTATTATGGGCATCTTTAAACCCGGCGAGGATCAAGCTTCCGTGGGGTACACATCAGAAACTGTGCGAGCTGAGGTGCTTAATATCCAGGAAGAAGGACGTATAACGGTTGGCAAGCAGGAGCAAATCTACCAGATCGTGGAAATTGAAGTATCGGAAGGCGAATTTAAGGGCAGTCACATGTTCCTTGAATTTGGAAAAAATCAAATCATGCCGGAAGAATATATTCTCAAGGTAGGAAGTGAGATCCTGGTCACTGTGGGCATCAGTCCCCTGGATAATACGCCCGGCGCGTTTTTTGTTGATTTTGTGCGTGGAAAAGCACTCGTGTGGATTTTCTTGCTGTTCGCGATCATCTCTTTTGTCATTGGCAGTTGGACGGGTTTGCGCAGCCTGTTGGGAATCATGGTTGGGATGGGTGTGATCATTTTGTACATCATCCCCCAGATAGCAAATGGGGCCAATCCGGTGGTAACCAGCATTATCGGGTCGGCGATTTTTCTGGCTGTTTCCCTTTACCTTGTTTATGGTTGGCGCGCGATGACACATTCTGCTGTGATCAGCATGATAATTTCCCTCATTTTTACCGGTGCGGTTTCTGTCTTTGCGGTGAAACTGGCGCGCCTGACGGGTTTTGGAAATGAAAACATGATGTTTTTGATCCAGCAGTCGGAGAACCCGATTGATATGCGCGGTATCCTCCTGGCAGGGATCATCATTGGATCGCTGGGAGTACTGGATGACCTGGTGGTAGGGCAGTCTTCAGCTGTTTTCCAATTGAGCGAAGTGAATGAGGGTTTGAAATTCAATGATCTTTATTGGCGGGCAATGACTATTGGGCGGGACCATGTGGCGGCTTCTGTCAATACGCTTGTGCTTGCCTATGCTGGCGAATCATTACCGATGCTGCTGCTCTTTCACATCACGAATGTTAATTTAGGGATGGCGATTAACGTCAGTTTTATCGCCGAAGAGATCGTGCGGGCGCTGGCAGGCACGATCGGATTATTCCTCTCTATTCCAATTTCCACAGCGATGGCGTGCATGTGGGTGCTGCGAAAACCAGAGATAACTGAAATCGAAAGTACATAGATCAAAGCACCCCTTTCCTGTTAGCTGACTATTGAAAAAACCCCATGAATGATTCCATGGGATTTTTACTGTGTTAATAAATGGTAATATATTTTTGAAAAGTTTGGACCTTAGCTAATTACGGTTATGATACTGCTTAATACCAAAATGACTGTTCCCAGGAATGCATTAACCATCAGCAGGGCCATGCTTAATTTTTTCTTTGACTTATCTTTTCCTGATGCGGCGTTTTTGAATGCGACGGATCGAACGATAGCGATCACTGTGATTAAGATCACCAGGATATGCTTAATGGAGAGGATGGTTGTGTATGGGCTGTTGAAGTTGAATAATCCTGAGGCCTGACCTGACAGCCGCGCCATCAATATCCCGGTTCCAGTCAAAACCACTACCCCGATATACACCCATTTGCTGTGATGGCTCATAACTTCATCTATTACAGCACCCTGTAGTCCACCATCTTTGATCTCTTTTCGGATGGTTGGCAGGAAAGTGATGACCATCACCAGCATACCACCAATCCAAATACTGGTGAAAAAATTATGAAGCGAACGTACGACTGAGGGAATAATTAAATTTTGCATGATTTCTCCTATAATAAAACCTTGTTTTCAATTTACAAGGATACCAGAAAAACAATAAGAACTCTTCAACTTTGATCGATTATTCAAATTATTAATAATTGGCTTTTTCTCTCAATGCACGCAGGGAGGATTTCATATCATGGTAAAGATGCCATAATTTACCAGACGTTTTCTTTCACGTTTCAATCGCTTGCTGGAATACAGACTGGTATATTGCGTATTCCTCAAGCGGTGCTGTGCGCTTCTGTATAACAGTGGTAGAACCAGTAATCTGTCACGACATTTATATGGCATGGTATTATCAATTCATATTAAAAGAAAAAGAAATTTGAGGGTTGATTATGCAGCCATTTAAATTGGAACCTGAGTATCGGGAATATGTGTGGGGCGGCAGCCGTATCCGCCCGGATGTGGGCAGGACCGCGGAAGCCTGGCTCGTATATGAAAACAATACCATCATGGATGGCCACTTAAAAGGAATGTCTTTATCTGAGGCAGCCGCGCAGGAAGAGGATGCTTTGTTAGGCAGGGCTGTTGTGGAAAAAACAGGAGGCCGATTCCCGCTGTTGATCAAATTATTAGACTGCGCGGATTGGCTGTCCCTGCAGGTGCACCCGAATAACGCGCAGGCGGAATTCTGGGAAGGGCCCGGAAACTTCGGGAAGATGGAAGCGTGGTACATTGTGAATGCAGATAGCGGTGCCCAATTGGTTAGCGGGTTTAAAGAGGGTACAACCAAGGAAGCGATTGCTAGGTTTGTGGGGACGAGCGGACTGCTGGATATCATCGAAAGAAAAGATCTGAAAACGGGCGACGCGATCCTGATCTCACCTGGCACGATCCACACTCTGGGTCCGGGGTCGCTGGTGTATGAAGTACAGCAGACCTCAGATATCACCTATCGTGTGTATGATTGGGACCGTCCGATGAAAGCCGGTAGAAAACTGCATCTCGAACAGGCGGCGGACGTGTTGGACCCAGAAGCGGGCGGAGATCTGGTTTCTGTGGAAACGGCTCATCTTGGTGAGAATCCATTGATCGCATGTGAGTTTTTCGCTCTGCGCGTGATTGCGGATAATGAACACGCTGTGCAGTGTGATACCCGTTCTCAATCCTTTCACTGCTTGACGATGGTGGAGGGCGAGGGAATTATTGAGGGAGATGGCTGGCAGCGGCGCTTGGGCAAGTTTGAAACGCTGCTTATCCCGGCATCCTGCGGACGCTATCATATCTATCCCGGCAGGCATACCTGTCTGGTTGCATATGTGCCAGATTGAGGGTTGGCTTGATCTTCTGAAGGTCACCTATGTTGCGAATTTAATGTAACGAAGATAGTGATTCCTGCCGCTGGCGTGTGGCAATGTGTGCCGTACAGGTGGATGTGAGATAAGCAAAATTAACAAAAGAAATTAATCGATATAGAAAAAGAAACACCTAAACAAGGTGGTTCTTTTTTGATCTATTAAAAGATATTTTTACTTATCAACAACCAGGCACACGCCCACAAGTCCTGCACCGGTGTGTACGGATAGACCGGGATTGAAATCTATAATGGGTATTTCAGTGGGGCAGTCCATTTCAGACCGGAGTATGGTTTCAAACTGCCTGGCAGCATCTTCCGCGTACACATGCATGATGGAAATGCGTTCGATCGCATAACTGCCAACATCTGTTTTGACAAGTTCAATCAACCGCATCCAGGATTTCTTTTTGGTGCGGACTTTTTCAAGCATAGCCAACTTTCCATTCTGGATGGAGAGGATCGGCCTGATATTCAACATACCCGCCATGCCAGCAGTGATATGGCTGACACGCCCGCTCATGGACAGGTATTTGAGTGTGGACAGGGCACCATATAATACTGTGTTCTGATACACTTTTTCGGCTGCTGCGATGGCTTCTTCAACCGAAGCGCCATTGTGCGCGGCTTCTGCGGCTGCCAGCACCATGTATCCCTGGGCCATTGAGAGCATATTGGAATCTACCACACGGATATCATAATCCGATTTGAGATCCTCAGCGGCAATCTGGGCAGATTTTATTGTGGCGCTCATTCCTCCACTGATAGAAAAATAAATCAGGGTATCGGGTTTCTCCGCTTTAAATGCTTTCTTGAAATATTTCACAAAAACGCCGGGAGTGGGCGCGGCGGTTGTGGGCAGTTTCCCTGTTTTATCGATAGTATCGAATAACTGCGCGTTGGTTATGTCATGGTCGGTTCCCGATAAACCCTCATCGAAATGAATTGAGATGGGAACTTGAAGAATGTTGTATTTCGCGGCCATCTCCTTGGGGAGACTGGAGTCTGTGTCGGTGATAATGGATACTTTTGGCATGAGATAATTCCTTTCATAATGAAATAATGTCCCAATATTAACACATATAAAAAAACAGTCATAAAAGCCAATGAGAACTGTGGTGATAGAATTTTATATTGTTAATACAATTAGTGTTGGCGTGAAGATATTTAAAAATCCTGAGAGAAAGGTGTGCAATGAAAAAGCTTATTATTTGGATAATTGGAGCCATTTGCTTGTTGGTTGTGATAGGTCTGGGGATGGCGCTTGCTTTCCGCTCTTTCACGCAGCAAGCGTTAGCTCCGATTACGGACACAACCAGCACCCTGCGGACGCAGGTCGCAAGGGTTTTAAACCCAACCCCAACCATCCTGCCGGACCCGGTTACGATCATCAATGAGGTGCGTTCTCTTGCCCGCCTGGAGACGATCCAGTATAGCGTTGAGAAGATCGTTACAGCGGAAGTTGGACAGGAAATATTTGGTCCGCTGTTCGGTGACCGCTTGCTGTTTGTCGCGCATGGTGTTGTGATCGCGGGGATCGATTTGAACAAGTTAGAAGCGTCTGACCTCAATTTGCAGGGAGGTGTATTAATGGTGAAACTGCCAGATGCTGAGATATTCATCACAGCAGTGGACAATGAAAAATCTTATGTGTATGATCGCCAAACCGGATTGTTTACGAAAGGCGAACAGGACCTTGAAACGCTTGCGCGCCAGGCAGCAGAAGAAGAAATCTATCAAGCTGCACTGGACGACAGCATCCTGGATCAGGCGGCAGTTAACGGGGAAGTGTATCTTTCAAAGCTATTCGGCGCGCTTGGTTTTGATAACGTGATATTTGAATGACCGCTTGCGGTATTATTTGGTGTTTATCCCAGTTTTATTATCTACGTCTGCTGAAAATACCACCGCCATATAAACTAAAATCAATCATCAGCGCGATACCCATCCACACCCAGTCTAACCCGACTAGATTACCAAAAGCGGGTTTATATATGAGAGTGTATGTCAATGTAGTCGCTGGCAGAAAGATCGTGCCGATAAGCGGCAGCATCAGGTTGTTATAAACCATGCTGAAGCGGTTGGGGTTAACTAGCCACCAAATCAGTAATCCAGCGCGCGGTCCTAAAAAGAATAATGCACTAATCACACAACACATAATAATTGTCTCCTTTTAATAATTTTACGTAAACGCGGAAAAAAAGTTTCTTTTTCTCAGAACACACCGTGAGAGCTTTTGGTATGATTAAGAAAAGATAAAAAGAAGGGCACTAAATTTGACGCTTGAGGTTGGGCTTGTTTTGGGCATCATTGGGGTCACGATGGTGTTGTTCGCAATTGAGAAAATCGCGCCTGACGTGATCGCTCTGGGGGTAATTGTGATTATTGTTGTGAGTGGGCTGCTTCCGTTGAATCGGGCACTGGCCGGAATTGGCAGCGAGGCGTTCATTTTGATCCTGGGATTACTGGTAATGACAGCAGGATTAGAAAAAACAGGTGTTGTGGATATGGCGGGGGATTGGATTGTGCGCAAATCTGGGCATGATGCCAATAGATTCCTGCTGTTTATCATGCTGGCAGCTGCCGGGCTTAGCGCGTTGATGAGCAATACCGGCGCGACCGCTTTTTTCTTACCTGTGGTGATCGGGATGGCGAGAAATATGAAAATTTCTCATTCAAAACTGCTCATGCCGCTGGCCTTCGCCAGTATTTTGGCGAGTTCGGTAACGCTGATAGCAACTACAACAAATATTGTTGTGAGCGGGGTGATGGTAGATGAGGGTTACTTCCACTTGGCATGTTCGAGCTTTCTCCTGTTGGACTGATGATCTTAGTGTTAGGGATTATGTATCTTTTGACGATTGGTAGAAAATTGATCCCGGATCGGCCATATGAGGAACCATTTTCGACAGAAGCCAGTGTTAGAAATTACCTGACAGAACTCGTTGTCCCAGAAGGATCTAACTTGATTGGAAAAACACTGACACAAGCAGCCCTCGGGCGCGACCTGGACCTGACCGTCTTGCGGATTTCTAAAAATAAGCGTTCCTTTCTTGTGCCCACAGCTCGCACTATCCTTGACTCTGGTGATGTGCTGATAGTGGAGGGGGATCGAGATGGGCTTTTGGATATCCAGGATAAGGCAGGTTTGGTACTGAAACCGCGCAGCGATATTGTGGGTCGTGAAATCCAATCTGAAGAGATCAGTTTATTTGAAGTTATCTTGCTGCCAAGATCTCCTTTGATCGGGCGGACATTAAAACAGCTTGATTTTCGCCGCAATTATGGACTGCAGGTTCTGGGAATCAACCGCAGCGGACGAACGATCCGGCGAAAACTAAGTGATGTGCGGTTATCTGTTGGCGATCAGCTCTTGCTGCACGGCAGTCGAGTGAGTGCATTAACGCTGGATCAGAGCAGTGTATTTCGTTTACTGCATGTTATCCGAGCGGAAGAATATGACCCTAAAAGAGCAGTTGTATCCGGGGCAGTTTTCCTTGGCGTACTTGCTTTAGCCGCATTGAATGTGATATCTGTGCCTATTGCCGCGATGGTAGGGATGCTGATTGTTTTTGTTCTGGGATGCATCACACCCGAGGAGGCCTATAAGATGGTCAACTGGCGTGTGTTGATCCTGATTGGCGGGATGCTGGCGCTGGGTATAGCTATTCAGGATACCGGAACTGCTTCTTATTTATCTGAATGGATCGTCACTTTCACACATGGGATGGATCCCAAATGGCTGTTGGGCGGCTTTTTCCTATTAACGATGCTGCTCTCTCAACCAATGTCGAACCAGGCGGCGGCGGTGGTTGTTGTGCCGATCGCAATTCAAACTGCACTGCAGCTGGGTCTGAACCCGCGCAGCTTCGCGGTGATGATCGCTTTAGTCGCCAGTTGTTCTTTCCTGACTCCGTTAGAGCCGTCCTGTATGATGGTGTATGGTCCTGGAAATTACCGCTTTATAGATTTTTTAAAAGTGGGAATGCCATTAACGGTGATCATATTCTTTACTACGTTGATCATGGTTCCGATCATTTGGCCATTGTGAATTGGTTAATTACAAAACACTGATAACTAATTTTAGCAAATGTGAACATTTATGGGTTAGAAAAGCACTCTCAAAAATTGATGGACGCTTAAAATACAATAAATTGTTTTCATAGAAATCATAAGGGAATTAGTAAAATGAAAAAAGCAGCAATTCTTGGCGC
>CBDAFG010000061.1:0-25104 GCA_965195205.1 uncultured Pelolinea sp.
ATCTCTGCAAGCGCTTGCTTATTTGCTAAGTATCGACTAATCTCTTCTCGTTCCACATCTGTTAGGTGTTTATATTTTCCTTTTTGCATACGAATGATTTTATCTCCTCATCCGTTGCACTAAATGTCTGAATTAACAATAGAATATTTATTAAAAGGAAACCCTATATGCATAACAAAAAATTCACGAACGCATTGATCAACGAATCAAGCCCTTATCTGCAGCAGCACGCCCATAATCCAGTTGAATGGCACGCATGGAATAAAAATACTCTCAAACGCGCTGTTGAAGAAGATAAACCGCTGCTGATCAGCATCGGATACGCGGCTTGCCATTGGTGCCATGTGATGGCATACGAAAGCTTTGAAAATGAGGAAACCGCAAAGATAATGAACGATAATTTCCTGTGCATTAAAGTAGACCGCGAGGAGCGCCCGGACGTGGACACGGTTTATATGCAGGCAGTGCAGGCGATGGGTGGAAGGGGCGGATGGCCTCTGCATGCCTTCGCGCTGCCAGATGGCAGACCATTCTTCGGAGGTACATATTTTCCGAGATCACATTTGCAAAAATAAGGTATGTGCTGCACCGGTTGAATCCCCCGAAAAGGCAATCGAGTTGATATCTTAAACACAAACTAAACAAGTATCCATATTATCAAAACGTTGCTGATGACTCAGCAACGTTTAAAATTATTAATTCTGATAAAATTAATTTCATAATACAGTTACAAGGAGATTTCAATGAAAAAGCTGTCACTTAGAGCAATATTATTAATTACTTTTTTAGTTCTTTCAGCGTGTGAATCAGAGGAGATAATTGAATCGGAAGAATACCTTGACTTGAAATACAGCAGTAAACCTCCTTATCGGGGAGATATTCCAGAGGATGTGTTGTGGAGCGAATGCGTTGATATATTGATGATATATCAGGGAGGGGATGAGGGGGAGCCAATCAATTATACATATCATGGCGGCGGATTATTAAGTGACCCGGATGGCATTGTTTACCATTACGATGCGGATGGATATATCTACAACAAAAATAGCGAACCAACAAGAGACCGGTTGGAATTCAAACCAATGATTGGTTGTGAACCAGGCGATTTTAAGTCAATGACCTATGCGCAAATTTTCGAAGACAATATCACAAAGGACGAGAACCAAGCGGGGGATAGAAATTCAGTCGGTGCATGGGGTCCATCAACAACCAATGAAGTATCCTGCTACGGAAACTTGATTTGGATGGATTTTTTTCCAAACGTACCCAATATCAGCGCCTTAGCTCGTATTGATCCATCACCAGTGCCTTTTCTTTTCGATTTTAATGAAGGCACTATCAGCGGAAACTTTTGCGGGATAGCAAAATATGAGAATGATGGATTTAACGTAGGAGAAAGTAATTTCTGTGTAACCATCACAAGTGACCAATTAGTTGATGATGAATTTGGTGGTTGGCATTTTGATGGGTCATTTCAAGTAGAAATGGATTTTTCCGCTTCAACACTCGCCTGGATCGAAGGAGAACAAGTTTGGGTGTACAACTCCCAAACAACCCGGATAGAAGCGCCGTTCCACGGCTGGCTAAATAACGAAGAATCAAGGCTATACACTGATGAAACTTATCCCGCTGTTTTCCAATATTTATGTGATTTTTTTCCACCAGAACGATTATTCACCCCTTAGGTAAATTCATATGACTCAAATCCTCGGCATCTCCGGCAGTCTTCGCAAGGCATCTTATAACACAGCAATTCTGCACACAGCAAGCGACCTATTGCCTGATGGCGTTTTCATGAAAATCTTTGACCTCAGCCCACTGCCTTTGTATAATGATGATCTGGCAAAGGATGACATACCAGCACCAGTCAATGACTTTCGCAACAACATCAAACAATCAGGAGGGCTATTGATCGCCTCTCCAGAATATAATTACTCACTTACCAGCGTACTCAAAAATGCCATTGATTGGGCCTCGACGGATACGTTGGGAAATCTATTAGCAGAAAAACCAACCGCTATTATGGGCGCATCCCCCAGCGTATTTGGCACCACACGGGGGCAACTGCACCTACGTCAAATACTTCATGCTGCTAACGCCAACGTCGTCCGGCGTCCAGAAATTGCCATTCGGCGCGCACAAACTGTGATCGATGAACACGGAAATGTGAATGATGACTATGCGATTAATAAAATCAGGTCGCTTCTAGCCGCTCTAACCGATGAGATCAATACTACGGGTTAGAATTCACTATTGTTTTTTACAAAACTCTTACTTTTTTGTTTATTAAATTGGAATAAATTTATAAAAGATAGATATTAAAAAGTTTTTTACCAGAAATACCTGGAGGTATAGTGTGAAGAAGAAAGTTTTCATTTCAGGATTAAGTCTCTTGTTGGTATTCATCCTCGCCGCATGCAGCGGAAGCATCCAGCTGGAAATACCCACAGCAGAAGCAGAAAAAGGCAAAGAATCCTCACCAAGTGATTCGGCGAATGAATCTGAGCAAATACTCCCAGAAAGCACTGATAGGGAAGGGACTCTCGAATTAACCAGCCTGATGTCACTGCAAGATGCCTACATCAGTATTTATGAAAACGTGTTGCCTTCTGTTGTCAGCATCTCAGTCACCAGAACCGTAATTGGTTCCGGGTTTGAAAATCCAGAAACCCCTTTCGATTACGATTTTAATGCTCCCCCAGATGACGAGCCATTTGAATATAAAGAAAGCGCAGCGGGCTCGGGATTTGTATGGGACACCAACGGACATATCATCACAAACAATCATGTCATTGAAAGCGGTGAGGTAATCCGTGTTAGTTTTGCTGACGGCCGCAGTGTACTGGCAGAACTGGTGGGCGCTGACGCGGCCAGTGACCTGGCAGTATTAAAGGTTAATCTGCCAGCGAACGGTTTAGTACCAATTTCCATCAGTGATTCCACAAACGTTAAGGTGGGACAGATCGCAGTCGCAATCGGTAATCCTTTCCAACTGGAGAGTTCAATGACCACCGGCATCGTCAGTGGAATTGGTCGCTCACTGCCCCTCATATCCACAGATGGCAGTGGATTATATTATTCGATCCCGGACGTAATCCAAACAGACGCAGCCATCAATCCGGGCAATTCAGGAGGGGTGCTGGTTGATATCAGCGGAGGATTGATCGGAGTTACAACTGCAATCGAATCACCTGTGAGAGCAAATGCCGGAGTTGGATATGTGATCCCCTCTGTGATCGTGGAGAAGATCGTGCCCATCCTAATCAGAGATGGTACATTTGAACAACCCTGGATTGGCATCAGCGGCAGGGATATGATCCCTGAATACGCTGAATTGATGGAGTTGGATCTCGAACAGGGCGGCGCATTGGTGATTGATGTTACCGCAGGCAGCCCTGCAGAAAAAGCAGGCTTATCAGGCAGCACCATTGAGAAAACCGTTGACGGAGTAGAAGTCCTTGTGGGCGGCGACGTGATCATTGCCGCAGATGGTATTCCTGTGAATGATTTTGAAGATCTGGTCGCATTTCTCGCCCGCCATACGATTGTCGGACAGACGATCACTCTGACTGTTATTCGAGATAGTGAGGAGATTGACATTGGACTGACCCTTGCTGCCCGCCCAGTACAGAAGATCACTGAAGAAACCACTAAACCCGAAGAAATTTCAGGCGGCGCGTGGATGGGTATTTATGGGCAGGACCTAATCAATGAGATTGCAGAAGCGATGGATTTACCAGAAAAAACAAGCGGCGTGCTGATTGAAAAGATCACTGCTGGCAGCCCAGCAGATGAAGCGGGTTTGCGAGGCAGTTATAAACCAATTGAAATCAACGGGAAAGAAGTACTGATTGGCGGAGATATTATCACAGCCGTGGATGGATCAGACATCAGCGAAATGCAGGAGCTTGCTGACATCATCACCCGTAGTGAATCAGGTACTACCCTGTCATTATCAATTCTACGTGATGGAGAAGAGATAGTCATTGATGTCACATTGGGAGAAAGGCCAGACTAGAGAAGATCCAATCAAAGGTAGCTGATAAAAGGACATGGTAATGCCATGTCTTTCATTAATTTATACGTCCAGGTTGCGAACCAGTTTGGCGTGAGTTTGTATAAATCGTTTACGTGGAGGTACTAAAGCACCCATGAGCATATCAAAAGTGCGATCTGTCGCTGTGACGTCTTCGATGGTTACCAACAAGAGAGTCCGCTTTTCCGGGTTCATGGTCGTCTCCCAGAGCTGATCCGGGTTCATTTCACCCAAACCCTTATAGCGTGAGAGGGTGATCTTATCTTCTTTAGCACCAAATTCTTTAATGATCTGGTCCTTCTCGCCCTCTGTATATGCATAGCGCTTTTCTTTCCGGTAAGAAAGGAGATATAAGGGGGGCTGCGCAATATAGATATGACCAGATTCAATTAACTGCGGCATATAGCGAAAGAAAAAGGTCAGCAGTAAAGTTCTAATATGACTCCCATCCACGTCGGCATCTGTCATGATGATGATTTTTCCATAACGTAAACCTTCCAAATTGAAGAACTCTCCAATCCCGGTACCAAGCGCAGATATCATCGATTTAACTTCTTTATTGGAAAGCACTTTGTCCAAACGGGCACGCTCTGTATTTAGGATCTTACCTCGAAGGGGTAGAATTGCCTGGAAGTGCCGGTCACGCCCCTGCTTGGCAGATCCACCAGCGCTGTTACCCTCAACGATATATAATTCTGTTCGTTCCGCGTTTCTTTCTGAGCAGTCAGCCAGTTTACCCGGTAAGGTCATACTTTCCAGGGCTGATTTACGAATAACGAGGTCGCGCGCTTTTTTGGCCGCGTCCCGTGCCCGGGCAGAAGTAAGACATTTTTTTACGATCATTTTCCCGATTGATGGGTTTTCTTCGAGGAATTCATAGAACGATTCACCCACAACCTGCTGAACCAAAGTCTGCACCTCGGTATTCATAAGCTTGACCTTAGTTTGGCTTTCAAACTGTGGATCGGGGTGTTTGATGCTGACGATAGCTGTCATTCCCTCTCTGGTATCATCGCCAGTGAAATTAGAGTCGCCATCTTTTAAGAGACCATTCTTACGGGAATAATCATTCAAAACCCGGGTAATTGCGGAGCGAAAACCGGTGAGATGCGTACCACCATCAATTGTGTTAATCGTATTTGCAAAACAATAGACTGATTCAGTATAAACTTCAGTATATTGAATCGCCACCTCAGCGCCAATGCCATCGATTTCCTTTTCAACGTAGAAAACGTTATGGAGAACTCCCCGATTGCGATTCAGGTATTGAACGAAAGCAGCAATCCCGCCTTCAAAGTAAAAGTTCATGCTGCGGTGTGGTTCAACGCGTTCATCAACAAGACTGATCTCGACCTGGCGAGTGATAAATGCCATCTCACGAAAACGCTGCGCAAGAGTACTAAAACGGAAGTCAACTTTATCCTTGAAGATTTCTGTATCATATCTGAATCGCGTGCTGGTACCAGCAAGCCCTTCTTTTACCGTCCCAATTTCCTTTACTGCTTCCACAGGGTGGCCGCGTTCGTAGCGCTGGAAATATAATTTGCCATTGCGGCGTACTTTCACCTCACACCATTCGGAAAGGGCATTAACGGCAGATACACCCACGCCATGCAAACCACCAGACACCTTGTAACTCTCTCCGCCAAATTTTCCACCGGCATGTAGAATTGTCATCACAACTTCTAACGCCGATATTTTCTTTTCTGGATGAATTTCAACCGGAATACCGCGCCCATTATCATTTACAGTCACACTATGATCCGCATGAAGAATAACTTCGATGCGGTTACAAGCACCTGCCAGAGCTTCGTCTACTGAATTATCCACCACCTCGTACACAAGATGATGAAGAGCTTTTTGATCTGTTCCACCCACATACATACCCGGTCGCCGGCGTACAGCTTCCAAACCCTCTAATACCTGAATATCATTGGCACTATAGGAATTATTATTGATTACAGGTTCTGCCACAAAATCCTCCGTATGAAATAACTAACACTTATGAAACAGCCGATGTCTTTTTCTGTTTTTTCAGCTGTACCAAATTCTCCAACCATTTGATCCCTTTATCATAATAAATAAAGGAAGCAGCCAACAGCCCCGTTGATATGAACGCGTGACCGATGATGCCGATCAGCAACATCCAATTGTCCGCTTCCGGTGTCGACCATAATACATCCAACCCATATCCTAATAAAATGAGCAACATGAAAAATGATCCCGTCGCAGACATGAGTGATCGCACAAGGCGGACCGAAGTAACTATCGATTTTGTTGCTTTTAGTTCACTAAGATAAATACCATGCGGCGAAAAAGCCAAGGGAAGTATTACCCACACCGCGATCATTCCCATTAATATGAATGGGAATGTACCTAATGATGGGATGACAAGCATTATTGATGAAAGCAGGCATGAAATCGGTAAGGCAAAAAGCATAACCGCAGTGCCCAGGATCAGCGTAAGAAAAAAACTTTGGCCGGTTTGTTTTAGAATCCGATCTAGATACAATGGCTTGTCTTCTCCCCCGACAGCACTTGCAACCAGAGCAAAATACACACTCCCAATAAATAGCCCTGCCACAAGTAAAACCAGTAACCAGCCCAGAATAGCACTTCCTGATTCCAGTTCAATCGCCAAAGGAGCGCCAAAGGGTGTCGCGCTGTCCACATAGCCAATTATCAGACTTGGAATCCCCACCGGGAAAGTACGCAGGCTGAAGAGTAAATTGAATTGATCAAGTATATATGACCAAATTTCACGAGTGCTTTCCACAAAACCCGCTGCCTGTTCACCATAAGCGGCTGATGATATTTGAGCTGCCTCCACTATCAGGGGAAAGAAATATTTTTTTATTTTAACAAGTGGTCCCAACCATAAAAACAAATCCAGACAAATTGGAAATAGAATGATATATATATGGCTAGCTACAACATTAAACCCCTCTACAATTGATGGGATTATGCGCGGTGGGACATATTTCACGTCATTTTTTACTGTTTGCATACAATCCTTAATTTTACCATAGGCACCTTATTTAACTTCTTAAGTGCCTTCATTCAAATCGAGTACAATCAAACTGTGGAGAATACACACAATTTTCCAAAGACAGACCGCATCAGCGTCATTACGGCGAGTATATTAGTAAGCTATGCACTGCTCCCATTTGTCCAAATATCTTCAAAGCAGCTGGCTTTCACTGTTTTTGGCATCCTGATCTCCTTAAATTTCAATATTTTCAACTTAATCTCATTAATCACAGCCGCGTTAGCCGCGGCCGGAACCGACTGGATGCTGCGTGAACATCCAAACATAGGGAACTATTCCACTGTTCCTCATTTGATTTTGCCTGCGTTAACTGCTGGTGCAATTGGAATTCCTTTGGGATTTCTGACTGTTAGTCCAACATGGTGGATCATCTTAGGACTAGGAAGTGTTTTGGTGTTGTTAGTCTTAGTCGGTGAATATATTTCACTCGATAAGCAAAATCAGTACTTTCCGATCGCCTTAATGGTCCTTTCAGCCGTCAGCTTTGGCTTGTTTCTGATCATTGCTATCGCAGTTCGCGCGGCCAATTTGCGCCTATACCTCACCGCTGCAATTCTCCCCATAGTGTACGCTTTCTTCAGCCTGCGCGTCCTCCAATTAAGATTTGGGGGTAGCTGGCCTGTTAAATGGACTGCTGTGATCACTTTAGCCATCGCGCAATTCACCATTGGCCTATATTATTGGCCATTGTCCCCGGTCCGTTTTGGTCTTTTGTTATTAGGGCCTGCTTACGCATTGATTGGAATTGCATCTTCCTTTGAAGAAAGCCCAAATCTTTCTGATATTTATCTGGAACCACTGATCATGCTTGGTATAATCTGGCTGTTGGCTATTTTTATAGGGTAAAAATGTAACTATTTATTCACCAAAGGGTTTAGATATTTATGTACATGACAGCTTTTTTATCACTTCCAATAGCATACCTGATCGGATCCATCCCATCCGGACTGTTGATTGTTAAAATTGCAACCGGAAAAGATTTACGAAAAATTGAAAGCGGACGTACGGGCGGTACGAACGCCATGCGCGCAGCAGGCCCTTTAGCTGGGCTCTTAACCGCAATATTAGATATTTCCAAAGGTGCAGCAGCGGTGTGGGTAGGGAAATCACTTTTTTCAAGCCCTGATTGGATCGTCGCAATAAACGGTTTGTTGGCGATTCTGGGACATAATTATTCAGCGTTTCTGGCCACGAAAAACAAGGCCGGAAAACTTCGATTTCGAGGAGGAGCTGGTGGAGCGACCACAATGGGTGTTGCCATCGGCTTGTGGGTGAATAGTTGGTTGGTGATCCTGCCTATTGCTGTTTTGGTATACATCTTGATTGGATACGCTTCACTTACAACTATTAGCATAGCTCTTTCCACTATGGGAATATTTACTGTAAAAGCAATTAACGGTGTAACCCCCTGGGTATATGCCATTTTAGGCGCTGCAGCTGTTGCTACTGTGGTGATCGCATTAAAACCAAATATCCAACGGCTCAAAAAAGGCACCGAACGGCATGTCAACTTGCTAGCGAGAATCTTTAACCCAAAGAAATTCAAATAAGATATTTTAAGAGAAACTTATTCCGCGATTTCTGCTAACTCTCGCTGATATAAGACAGCTAAATTTCGCTCGTGCAGTTCATTCACCAAACCGGCCATCAAAACACGGCTCTTTCCACACTCTTCAATAGTCGCCGCATCAATAATCTTTTTCGGATTTTTCCGCTTTGCAGCATTGCGGGCAACTTTTTGAATTTTCGTTAAATAATCGATGTTACTCTGAGCCGCATTTTCTACTTCACCCCTTAATAACACACTCCCATGCCCCTGAACTATGTTCTCTAATCCCATTTTACTTATTGATCGAAGGGTGTCAGAGAGCTGTTCAACATCACCTTCTACAATATTCGGTAGTGGAAGAAATGCATCTCCCGCAAACAGAACACGATCTTCTTTCACTAACACTGATATTCCATCCGGGCTGGCTCCAGGCGTCGGGAAGATATCCACATTGCGTTTTCCAACCCTCAGTGAGAGAGTACCGTCATCGATAGTAATATCTGGGACAACGATCTTATTAATTCGTTTAAAAACTGATTCTTGCTCTTGGGCACTTTTTAGTGTTTGGTAATTCTTCTCTATGATCATTTTCCGGCAGAGCACATGCGAAATGATGGTAGCACCTGGAAAAAAGTAATTTCCAAACGTATGATCAGCGTGATATATCGTGTTAATAATATATCGAACCTGGACACCAAGATTTTCTTCAATGAAAGCACGCATCTCAAGTGTTTCATCTGGCACCACCAGAGAATCCACAAGAATCGCCCAATCAGGGCCAATAATCACGCCAGCAGTTACCTGCGCGTAGATCTCACTTTGAAACCAATACACATTATTTGTTACTCGTTCTCTTATCATTCAGTCTCTCATTTATTAAAATTGTTAAAATCACTCGTTATTAATAGCATAGATGGAAACAAAAGTCAAAATTTTACCGATTTTTTCCAAAATACTCATAAAAACAGCTCGCTTTATGGCTATTTCTTGATCTTTCTCCGATATCAGCTAAATCTACAAATTGAAAGCAGTGGCCTTTTATGGTAAGATACCGCGAACGTTAACAACCATTTAGACTCATCCAGAGAGGCAGAGGGACCGGCCCCGAGAAGCCTCGGCAACCACATGTATGCTGGTGCCAAATCCGGCAGAATCCTAAACAGGATCTGGAAGATGAGGGAATAGAAAATATTACCTCTCTTACCAGAGAGGTTTTTTAATGAAAATTGAAAAAAAAGCGTATGCAAAATAAATACCAGCATTATCTTTCTCACCTAAATGATCATGTGATCATCTTTGATGGCGCGATGGGAACCAGCCTCCAGAAAATGCACCTAACCGCCAAGCATTTTGGCGGAGAAAAATATACCGGGTGTAATGACTATCTTAATATTACCTATCCACAAGCTGTTGAGTCAGTACACCGCTCATTTCTCGAAGTGGGTGTAGATGTGATCGAAACCAATACTTTCCGCTCCAACCGCATTACATTGTCGGAATTTGGGCTGGCGCATAAAACAGAGGAGATCAATATTAAAGGCGCACAGCTTGCCAGGAAAATTGCAGACGCGTTCACTGATGAGGAGCATATCAGGTTTGTGGCAGGTTCGATGGGCCCCAGTGGAAAATTACTTTCACTCCAAATTGACGTGGAAGATGAACAATCAATCTCTTTCGATATAATTCGCGATATTTACCGACAGCAAGCGCAGAGTTTGATTGCCGGTGGTGTTGACCTATTGCTGATAGAAACCGCTCAAGACATTTTGGAAGTAAAAGCTGTTATCCTCGGCATTCACGACGCATTCGAAAAAAGCGGTGTGGTTTTACCGATCCAGGCCCAGGTAACACTTGACACAAATGGCCATATGCTTATGGGGACTGATATCGAAGCTGTCCTTACTATATTAGAAGGTATGGAGATAGATATCATCGGCCTTAATTGTTCTACTGGTCCTGCACACATGGAACCATCCATCAAATTCCTAAGCCAGCATTCCCGCCTGCCGATATCCTGCCTTCCTAACGCGGGCATGCCGATCAATGAGGACGGAGAAGCTAGATACCCTTTGTCAGCAGAGGATTTTTCTGTTGCCATGGCGTCTTTTGTTTCGAAATATCACATCTCCACAATTGGCGGATGCTGCGGCACTACACCTGAACATTTACGGCTGCTGGTTAATCAAGTTGGCAAAAAACCCCGCATTCAAAGAGATATTAAGGTTCAAGCAGCTCTCTCATCTGCTTTCCATGCAGTCCATCTTAAACAGAAACCTGCTCCCTTCCTGATCGGTGAACGGTTAAACACACAAGGAAGCCGTGCGTTCAAGCGATTGATGCTGGCAAACGATTTTAATAGTGCGATCCAATTAGGGAAAAATCAATTAGCAGGTGGCGCGCATGCTCTTGATATATGTACCGCCCTGACTGAGGATGTCAATGAAGCATGGCGCACCGGAGAGCTTGTTAGATTATTGGCCAGCCAGATTGACCTGCCCTTAGTGATCGACAGCACCGACCCAGACGTCATGTTAGCAGCTCTTCAATTTGCACCCGGCCGATGTTTGTTAAATTCTATTAACCTGGAAAATGGCGAGGATAAAGCAAAGCAGATACTTTCACTCGCGAAGCGTTTTAATGCGGCAGTGATCGCTTTAACCATAGATGAAAAAGGGATGGCTACCACATCCAAGAAAAAATTAGAGATTGCCCAAAGGATATATCACCTTGCTGTTGATGATTGCAGTTTGAACCCTCAAGCTATTGTTTTTGATCCCTTAACTTTCACACTGGCGAGCGGAAGCCAAGAGACAGCGGACGCAGGTAACCAAACGCTGGAAGGAATCAGATTAATTACACAGCAGCTACCCGATACTTTTTCGGTATTGGGCATTAGTAATATTTCCTTTGGCTTAAGCGCAGAAGCACGGAAAGCACTCAATAGTGTATTCCTTACCCACGCGGTGAAAGCGGGTCTGGACATGGCAATTCTAAATCCAACCCAGATCACTCCATATACATCAATCTCGAGTAAAACCAGAAAGCTCGCTGAAAATCTCATCTTTAACCATGACCCAAGTGCCCTGGAAAAATATATCGAACATTTTCAGTCTGAAATGAGCAGTGAAAAGAAAAAAGAAGCGTATCAGATCGAAAACCTTCCCATTAAAGAAAAGATCAGCCGTCACATCCTTCTCCGAGATCGCGACCATTTGAAAGAGGACATTGATACTTACATTAAAGAAGATGCTGGCGCAGATCATCAGGAAAAAGCTTTGGAGTTGTTAAATACTGTTCTGCTTCCCGCCATGCAGGAGATTGGAGATCAATTCGCAAGCGGCGAGTTAATTCTGCCCTTCGTCCTGCAGTCCGCAGAGATCATGCGGACCGCAACCGATCACCTTGAAACCTACCTGGAGAAGACATCCGGAAGCACAAAAGGCCGTTTTGTCCTGGCGACCGTTTATGGAGATGTACACGACATCGGAAAAAATCTTATTAAAACGATCATTTCAAATAACGGATATTCAGTTGTGGACCTCGGTAAACAAGTCCCGGCTGAAATGATCATTGAAAAAGCGATTGAAATAAACGCGGACGCGATCGGTTTAAGCGCACTTCTGGTTAGCACCAGCCAGCAAATGCCGTTGATCGTCAATATGCTCCAAAATCGCGGGTCGCGCATACCGGTTCTGATTGGAGGCGCCGCGATAAACCAGGCATTCGCTGACCGGATTAGTATTACAGACCACGGCGAGACGTATGCAGCAGGCGTCCACTACTGCAAGGACGCTTTTGACGCCTTGAAAGTGCTGTCGTCGGTTAAAACCGGGAGGAAAAATAACCAAACTCCCACTTTAAAAACAGAAGTCAAGGAAGAGAATCCTATCACTGCCAAAGCATCAAAAACAGGAAAGAAGAAGTTAAAACCAGCGCTCATCCCCACACCTCCATTTTGGGGCGCGAAGGCAATCTCTCTCCCACTCAATAAATTATTTGAAAGAATTAACCGCAGCGCACTGTACCGAATCTCATGGGGTGCCGGCAATGCAAGCGGAGAAAAATGGCAGAAAATCCAACAAGATTTTAACGCGCGGCTGGAAATGATGCAAAAGATAATGGGTGAAAATCCATGGCTGAACCCACAAGCATCGTATGGATACTGGCAGTGCACCTCACAAGGGGATGGGATACAAGTTTTCCCAAAAAATAATGGGCTAATAGACAAACCAATCCACTTTATTTTCCCGCGCCAATTTTCCAGCCCGTTCTTATGCTTAAGTGACTATTTTATTCCTTCAACTCAAGACAAAAAAGATGTAGTTGCTTTCCAACTGGTAACTATGGGGAAAAAAGCTGTTAGCCATATTCACGGACTGCAGGAAAGCGATGACATTGTTGAAGCGTATTTCGCCCACGGTTTAGCAGTTCAATTAACTGAAGCAGCCGCCCTATTTACGCACGATCAGATACGCAATGAATTGGGGATTGGCAATAAACAGGGAAAACGGTATTCGTGGGGATTCCCTCCTATTCCAGACCTTTCTCAACACGAGGAGCTCGTGCGGCTGCTGCAAGCTAAAGATAACCTGCATATCGAACTGACATCCGCATTCCAATTTGTTCCAGAGTATTCTACTGGCGCAATGATCGTCCATCACCCAGGTGCGGCATATTTCAGAATCAACTCAAAAGGGTAAGCATGAAAAACAATGATTTTCTTAAATTAATTTCCTCAGAAAAACCTCTCCTTGCGGATGGCGCAATGGGCACATTATTACATGAACGCGGCATCAGTTTTGATGCATGCTTTGATGCCCTGAATTTATCCGATCCGAGTGTGGTGGGAGGTGTTCACCGTGAATATATCGACGCTGGCGCACAGATCATTCTTACCAATACATTTGGCGCAAACGCGTATAAACTGGGAAAACATGGGTTGGTTGACAAGCTGCATGCGATCAATACTGCCGGTGTTGAGTTAGCACGGCGCGTCGTGATGGCCAGTTTTAAAGATGTGCTGATCGCCGGGGATATTGGTCCGCTGGGTGTTAGATTGGCTCCTTTCGGGCGGGTTCTGCCTGAGGAAGCACGACAAATTTTCTCGGAACAGGTCAAAGCACTCTTGGATGCAGATGTCGATCTGCTTATATTCGAAACAATGACCGACCTGTATGAAATCAGGGAAGCCATCCAAGCAGCAAAAACGTTATCTCCCCAGATACCCGTCGTAGCATCAATGACCTTTACTCGAGACGATCGCACACTACTGGGTGATAATCCCCGCAAAGTTGCCAAAGCGTTAATTTCGTATGGCACGGATGTCATCGGAATCAACTGTTCTGGCGGCCCCAACCAACTGCTGCGCATCCTTCGTGAAATGCGAAGTGTCCTGCCCGATGAAAAATATTGGGTCAAACCCAACGCTGGCTGGCCCGAGCAGATGGGCGGGCGCATCTTCTATCCCGCTTCCGCGGATTACTTCGGTGATTACACCAAATCATTTTGGAAAGCGGGCGTGGATGTGATCGGGGGCTGCTGCGGGACCACACCTGACCATATCGCATCTATGCGAAAATTTTTGGACAGCGAACAAACCATAGAAGAAAACGGTATCAAATTCCCGTCCGTGGAAATCCCTATTGAAGAGAAATCCCGCATTAAACCAACCAGATTGGCCCGAAAATTAGAAAAGGGGAAATTTGTCTTCGCTGTTGAAATGAATCCTCCGCGAGGGCTTTCCACGCATAAGGTGCTGGCAGGCGCTTCCCTTTTGGCAGATGCTGGCGCAGATGTGATCGATGTGGCCGACAGCCCCATGGCACGGATGCGAATGAGCCCCTGGGCAGTATGCAGTCTGATCCAGCGTAAAGTTAAGATCGAGACCGTTCTGCACTTCCCGACCCGAGGGCGGAACCTGCTGCGGGTTCAGGGTGACTTGCTCGCCGCACATGCACTGAAGGTCCGTAATATTTTCGTAGTGATGGGTGATCCAACCGCGATCGGTGATTATCCAGAGGCAATGGATAACTTCGATCTGGCGCCTTCCGGCCTGGTCAAATTGATCAAGCAGGGATTTAACCACGGCATAGATCACGCAGGCACGGAGATCGGGCAACCAACCAGTTTCTTTGTCGGATGCGCTCTGAACCTGACAGCGTCAGATCCACAGCGTAATCTGCGCGTACTGAGACGGAAGATCAAGGGCGGAGCAGATTTTGTGCTTACCCAACCAATATATTCCACACAACCACTGGATAAATTCAAAGCGCTATACAAAGAAAAATACGGTGAATTCCCAATTCCGATCCTCACGGGCATCCTTCCTTTGGTTTCAGACCGCCATGCCGCCTTCCTGCAGCAGGAAGTGCCCGGCATCGATATACCCGAATCCATCCACGACCATATGCGGTCAGCAGGAGAAAATGGCGCCCATGAAGGCATCCGCTTCGCGATCGAACTGATCAACAAACTAAAAGAACGCACTCAGGGTATCTACCTGATGCCCGCCTTCAACCACTTTGATTACGCGGCGGAGATCATCGAACAGACAAGGGAGTAATAGAAAGAATTAGTATATTTGGGTGTCCACAGCGCCTATTGTTTCCATAATTTCCACTCAGTATTGCACCAATAAAAGCGATTTGCACTCGTTTAACTTGCATATATTTATATATACAAGTACTATTTAATAAAAATGGCGAGATACATACAATATTATTTCAGAAGATATTTTTTTTTGCATTAGGTCCACATTGGATCAAAGAGTCCAACCTTTACCAAATTACGAAATATCGCAATGAACCTCAACAAAATAATATTAAATCCAGCTCTGCTGGAAAAATAGTTTATACAATATTTTCATTTATGGTAGGTTGATATGGACACAGATTCATCAAAATCTAAAGTTTATAATCCCCCGTTATTACCTGTTTTTTCGTTTATTGCGATCACCTATTTTATTTATTACCTGGTATGGAGGGCGGCAGCCACTCTCAACCCCCAGTTTCCTTTTTTTTCGTGGCTGCTGTGGGCTGCTGAGACTTTTGGGGTGTTCTCTTACATTCTGTTCACCTGGTTTACCAGGAACATCAATCCATTTCGACCTTATTTAAGGCCAGCTCCCGGGTTGAAGGTGGACATCTTTGTCCCTACCTATAACGAGGATGTGGACATACTCGAAGCAACCCTGATTGGCTGCCGTAAAATCCATTATCCGCATACAACCTATGTGCTGGATGATGGCAATCGTCCTCAGGTTAGGGAGATGGCGCTTCATCAGGGATGCCAGTATTTCGCCCGTCCGACTCATGAACATGCCAAAGCAGGCAATATTAATTACGCCTTGACGCGCACTTCTGGTGAATTCATTGTGGTGTTGGATACCGACATGGTCCCTCAACCCACTTATCTCGACCGCACGCTTGGTTATTTTCAAGATGAAAAATTGGCACTGATTCAACTTCCACAGGAATTTTATAACCAGGACTCGATTCAGCATGCCTCAAAAACAGCTCACTGGCATGAGCAATCCCTGTTTTTCAGAGTTATTCAACCCGGTAAAAACTACACCAACAGCGCATTCTGGTGTGGCAGCCCATCAGTTGTCCGCCGTAAAGCGTTATTGGATGTGGGTGGGGTTGCAACCGAGACTATTACCGAAGATATTCATACCTCAGTACGAATGCACAGCCGGGGCTGGAAAACGCTGTTCCTTAATGAACCTCTTGCATTTGGGATCGCCCCGCAAACCATTAAAGCTTTTCTGGTTCAGCGCTTGCGCTGGGCACAAGGCACTATGCAGTTATACCGCAGCAAGGATAGTCCATTATGGATCCCTGGGCTTTCCTTCGAGCAGCGGCTTTCTTACATCTCCAGCTTTCTGGCATATTTTGAGTCTTTTCAAAAACTCATCCTGATATTATCTCCTGTGGTGATCCTTGGTTTTGACATTTTCCCGATGAAGGTGAAAATCGCCCCGTTTCTACTTCGCTGGATACCCTATTTTGCGTTAAACATTTTCGCCAACCAACTGGGTGGGCGCGGTGTATTTAATTACTTGAAAACAGAAAAATACAACCTTCTCAAGGTGATAATTTTTATTAAAGGGACTTTTACTTTGATCATTAAAAAACCTTTGGAATTCAAGGTAACGCCCAAAACAGTTAACAATTCTGTCTACCGACAGGAACGGCAGGAGATGATTGGGTATATTGCTATATTTGGGTTGATCATTATCGCGATGTTCTATTCCTTGATCAAGATTCTTTTCCCCCACACGCATACCGTGACCAAAGAATCTTTTATAATCGCCTTGATCTGGTCGGCATATAATTCTGTCATAATTTTCCTCGCGCTCAGGGAAATTTTCACAAAAAGGCATGAACGTAAAAAATATCGCTTCCCAGTGGTTGCGGAGGGGGAAATTCTGGATGCCGTGTCCGGCCAAATTTTGGTTGACTCCCGCATTATTGATCTGTCCATCACTGGCGCAGGATTATTGGCAGACAAAGAAGCCCCGGAAGGGACCGGAGATTTTAAACTCAGGCTAATGCCTGAACATTTTGGCGATATCACTATACCCATCGCTAAAATTTCAAACCGCTGGAGATATCCCTCCGGAAAGAAATCGATTGGAATATCGTTTTCCGATGATCTGGGGCCGCAGCGGGATCAATTATTTGAATATCTGTTTATTCATCTCCCCAAATCGGATGAAAAAACTTTGTATCACATCAATCAATGGGATCCATTGAAATGGCTTCATAAGCTCAGCCGTTAGATGCGCCGCATGAGCTCAATTGTCGCTGATGACCGGTATAGCAGGATTAACCTTATTAAAAAAAACCGCACAAATAAGGAGGGATTACTCTTCGAAAATAGGCAAGGCTCTTACGTTGCGGTTTTCACGAAGGTGAATTGGGAATGCGAAGGGATGATGGTGTTTGGTGAAATATAACCCTCACATGGCGTGCATTTCTCCATCAATGCCCGAATTGCAAATGATTGATCATTTAAAATCCGTCGCTGTCCGAAAATTAGCCTTCCGCACAGATTGTTTATAATAAAATGGCATGGTCACTCTTTGGAAAAAAGGAACGCAATGAGAATCAAAGATTCGAAACTCCGAATTTCAATTAACTTTGCTCTTGCTTTCGGAATCCTGGCATATGTTTGCGGGTGTACGCAAACCACTTCTCATACTGTCGCTTCTCTTGCCCCTCTGCCACGCCTTGAACCCGCTACCGGGACATATTTTGGCGTTAACCTCGATTGGAGCACGGATTCCCCCGCGCTTTTCAACAAGAATCTTGGGCATAACGCCGCGATTTTTGCCCAGTTCTGCCGGTTCCCATTGGAAGAGGCCTACCAGACTTCTCTCGATGCGACCGTCAAGGCAATTGCAGCCGAAGGTGGGATGGTGATGATTACCCTGGAACCCTGGGGCGGTCTCGATACCGTAACGCATGAAGCATCCGCGTTTCTGGCGGAACGGTTGGCGGAGTACAATGCCCAGGGTGTGCCTGCCATAATCCATTTCGCTCATGAGATGAACGGCTCGTGGTACCCCTGGAGCCAGCAGCCTTCAGCGTATATCAAAGCTTTCCAGCTCGTTGCGGATGCCATTCACAGCCAAGCGCCGCAATCAGCCATGCTGTGGGCGCCGAACTACGGCGGAGGCTATCCCTTTAAAGACGGAGAGTTTGAGGCCAAGCCTGAAAGTGCCGATTTCAAACTGCTGGATACCAACCAGGATGGACAGTTGGACATGACCGACGATCCCTACGCCCCGTATTACCCGGGGAACGATGCGGCCGATTGGGTTGGAATGTCGCTTTATCACTGGGGAAATCAGTATCCCTGGGGGGAAAACGAAATCCCCGAAGCAGACAAGTTCATTCTTGAATTGACAGGGAATTACAACGGCCTGAATGGAGACGAGCGTGCCATTCCGGACTTCTATGACGTTTACTATAAAGGACATGGCAAACCGTTGGCTATTCCGGACACAGCGGCTTTCTATGACCCGGCTCGACCCGGACCAGGCGAGGTTGTTTTAAAGCAAAGTTGGTGGCGACAGGTCTTTGATCCGACACTTCTGACCGCTTATCCCGGCATTAAAATGATCAACTGGTTCGAGTGGGACAAACCGGAAGGCGAGGTTGGTGGAGCGGTGATTGACTGGCGCGCCCTTGGCTCGCCGTTAATCGCAGAAAAATTCCGTGACGACTTGCCGGTCGATAAATTGGTTTTCGCGCCTGAAAAAGAAAAGACAGCCCCATAAAATTAGGAATAATACCACTTGGGTGCGCATTTCTACATTATGGCGAAAAGAAGATATTTATAAAGTGGTTTCGATATCGCTAAGACAATTCACTATCTGGAGTTTTTGAATTGTGGAATCAATGATTATTCTAAATAGCTCGGCTGATTGATGGTCAATTATATAAAAGAGTAGCTTTAATTCGTTAACTGACGAATTTAATCAGATGAAAAACATCGCGTAACTTTGAATTTAGTAATTAAGAAAGTGGCGCACCGTGGAATCGCCTGCCCTGGAGGCAGGCCAGGGAACCCTGAACCTGCTGGTTAAGAGTCAGTGCTCATGTCTTGAAAAGAAATTTGAATTCATCTTGAGTACCTGATTCTCTCAAAAAGGCGACCCCAGAGAGATTCGAACTCTCAGCCTTCTGATTCGAAGTCAGTATATCAAGCTGTCCACAGCACCAATCACATCTACAATTTCTATCTTCTATGCATCACAGTTGCACCATTTGCATAAGCGTCAAGCCCTTATTTTTAGCCATCTCTATTTTAATAAATAAGAATTTCTTCTCTAAGAGCCGCGGCTAGATAAGCTTGGAAAATTTATTTAATGGACACCCTCCAGCAAAGAAACCCACAATCTTTACAACCATGCTTATTTGACGTATAATATAAGCATGGTTGTAAAAAATAAAAGTGGTCCTATTGAAAGAATTCGAGATATCTTAAAAGATCAAAATGGAATCCTATTAACCTCTGATCTGAGGAAATATGGAATTCCGAGAACATATCTTTCTATTCTAGAAAAGAATGGTGAGATTCAGCGGATTTCCAGAGGAGTTTATTCAGCCTCCAATTATATGATTGATGAGATGGTTACTACTCAGGCAAGATATAAAAGAGCGATCTTCTCCCATGAAACAGCCCTTTACCTTTTAGAGCTGACGGATCGGACGCCATTATTTTATTCTGTGACTGTCCCGGCTGGGTATAATGCAACTTCACTGAAGGCGGGCGGTAAAAAAGTATATTTTGTAAATCGTGGTTTATATCCATTAGGGTTGATCATAATGAAATCACCGCATGGGAATGATATTAATACCTTTAATCTCGAAAGAACGATCTGCGATGTATTGCGGAACAGGAACCAGATTGATGCGCAATTTATTAACGAGTCATTGAAACGATATGTCGGCAAGAATGAAAGAAATATTAATTCGCTCTATAGCTATGCCAGGCAATTCAGAATCCAAAAAATCGTCAGAGAATATATCGAGGTTCTCTTATGAGTAAAGCGATGCAGCTAAAAGCCAAAATAAAGAATCTGGCTTTAAAAAACCATGTACCCGCTCAAGCTGTTTTACAGAATTTCATGCTGGAATGTTTATTGGAAAGAATCTCAATCTCAAAATACAAAGATTTGCTCATTCTTAAAGGAGGAATGCTAATTGCTTCTTTAGTTGGGATCAACAATAGAACAACCATGGACTTGGATGCAACCCTGAGGGGATATCCCTTTTCTGAAGAAACGATCCGAACAGCGCTGTCGGATATTTGTGCCATTCGGCTAGACGATGATGTCACCCTGAAGTTGAACTATATCGTGCCCATTCGAGATGATGACGAATACGGTGGTTATCGAGTAGCAATTATTGCCAAGTACGAATCGATTAATACCCCTTTAAAGATCGATATAACCACTGGGGACATTATTACCCCAGATGCTGTCCGATATGCCTTTCATTCAAATTTTACAAACAAGATAATCGAGGTCTGGGCATATAATATCGAAACAATCCTGGCAGAAAAGGTTGAGACTATTTTGCGAAGGAGTGTGTTCAATACCCGGCCTAGAGATTTTTATGATGTCTACATTATCATGAAAACCCAACAAAAAACGATCAACAGAAAAATTTTGGTCAACGCATTGCATGCCACTTTCAAAAAAAGGATGTCACTTGCGGCATTGCAGGACAAAGAAAAAATATTACGGACGATCCAAGCAGATGCAATCATGAAAAAACGATGGGAACGTTATTGCAAAGAGAATTATTATGCAAATGGTATTGGGTTTGATGAAGTGATCGAAACATTAATTGAAATAGCCAAATAAGGAAATATATCAGAAATTTTAATAGTTATTATTTTCCCTCTCCCTCCACAATCTTAATCTCCTCATCCGTTAGCCCATACAGCTCATACACCAGCTGGTCAATTTGCTTATCAGTCTCTTCGATCTCGCGACTCCTTCCCCTGTGGAGAGTCGCAAGGCCTTTTCTGGAACCCCGCGACCAAAGCAGTCCTCGGAGAGGGAAACCTACTGATTAAGAGTCAATTGCTCTTCAAACAGCGGGGGCTTGTTTTTTAGCGATGATGTACGCGGTCGATGACTTTGTTTGTATTTCTATCAGGGCATCCGGAAAATCAAACAGAATAGCGATACGGGGCGGAGAAAGAAAATGACTGCGCATGAGTACCATTTTTTCTGCAATGGCGATCAATTTTACAGTGAAAGCACGCACATCCGGCTCTTCAATAACAATGGTACCGCCTGGTGCAAGCAAGCGCCACAATTCATTGATCGTCCCCTTATGGTTGATTACATGATGTAGTGCGTCCACCATGATGATCCGCTGAAATGAATGTTCGGGAAATGGTAGGGCTTCCGTTGGAGAACAGACCGGATTTAATCCTTCTTTCTGGTTAGCTTCTGAAAGCATCTTGCAAGAAAGATCAGCCACAACAACAGTATCAGCTTTATCAACCAAAAACCTTGCCACTCGTCCTGTTCCTCCCCCGGCATCCAGCAGTGCGCCGGATGTTGGCAGGTCTGCCAGGGTGCTTATCTCTTCCGGGTCCTTCGGTGGGATAAAGGTTTCATATAATGGAGCAAGCAATCCAAAATGATCAATGATAAGCATACAAGTTTTCCATTCATTTCATTATAGCAGTGATTCTATTAGAATATTTCATACAAGATCTACAACCTGCTGATTAAGAGTTATCCTCAATTCACTCTATCCTCTCTATAGTCTCTATTATGTCTACAGAGTGACAAAAGTAGGGGTAAAACTGTCTATTGCGTCTATTGTTTCCATAGTTTCTACTCAAGTTGCACCACGGTTGCACCATTTGCATAAGAAGGAAGGGCAACTTGACACATTACATATCAAGCATTTACAGGATATTTTTTGATTCTCGTTCAGTTATATATATAAAAAAGATGACGAAAGAGAGACTTGAACTCACGACCAAGGGCTTATGAGTACTCTGACTTAATTAGGTCTCTCACTACCCCCAGATGTGGCCTTTTTCGTGGTTTTTATGCCGTTTTACACAGATATGGCGGTATATTAAGTTCCAATAGTCCTATGCTCAGGATTATATCTCTAAGATTAATTATCAATCCGTAATAACCAATACTCAGAAATATCTGCTCGTGACAGGATCGCGATACGATTATGTTTAGTATGAGTAGCACAATCAAAGGTAGACACTTTTGTTTGGCCAGGTCCAGTAACCAAATATGCCCCACAATCATAGAGAATTCCTGCCTCACCAATAACTGCAACCTCAATCTTTGGATCTGCCTCGTAACCTTGATTTTTATTACGAAACTCTATATCAATACAAACCGCAGATTCAAAATTTGGTCTCTTTGCATCTTCGCAATCTGCATCTACATCCACAACCCTAAAATCTCCTTCTGGTAATTGAACAGAAGTACCTATGTCTAAATAAGAAAGACCTTTTGTATTTTCAACTGGAAAATAAAGATGATTTTTCTGACCTAAGTCCAAAGCACCGCAATCGGTATCGATAATGTAATTACTAGTTGTATCTGCAGCGCGAAATTTGATAAAAGGATATCCACATCTGCCACCACAACCACCAATAGCCCTATATCTGAATCCAGGAGGCACCCAATAATTACCTAACGTTCCGCTTGTCCAATCAAAATCTAACCTAGCATCATAGCTATATCCCTCACCCGAAACAGCTGTAAACTCTGTCCCCATCCCAAGATATTTATCTCCTCCCCAACTTGGCGAATCATATCCTGGAAGGTCCTTATATCGCTCTACGATGGGCGCATTATTGTTTTCAAAAGCAATCCAGGCAGTAACATATTTCCAACCATCCGAACCTAGCTCTTCTTCCACATCAACAAGCCTAATTGTCCAACCCGCTCCACACGTTTTCGCTGAGGCTATGTTAATGGATTGAGTGTCATCGTTCTGACTACCAGCAGATGTGAATACACAACTCATTGTAGACACCACAATTACAATAGTAACAATGAATAGGATAACCCAATTATTAGAAGTGTTTTTAGTAAAGTTCATGTTTTTTTATCCTCCAAAACAGGAAACTTCCACTCCCTAATGGGGAGATTGGCGAGATGTTTTCCTGATAAAAATTTTCCTTGTATGATTATTCATTTATAACGTAATTATCCGATGAAAAAATTCTTTCAGACAATTTTATCATTTTAATATTGCGCAAAATGTTCAAATATTAATTTGTACAGTGAAAATGCGTAATATCGAATCTGATTGGATTAGAGAAGATGAAATAGAATACTTTGCAACTTGTTGGCATATAATCAAATCGAGAAGGGATTGAAAAACTCTTTTATAATTTTGATTTCTTTGTCTCCCTTTGTTTAACGACATACAATTGGTTCGTGTAAGTTTATTGATTTATTAAGAACAATTCGAAGAAACTGCATTAAAATAGAAGGAGATTCTATGAACATTAAAGATTTTTCTATTGATATCGAAAACATTAAAAAAGCAGGTTTAGCCCCGGGAATTTACACTGTAATACTTGGGGTTACTCCATTCGCTGGACAAATGTGGTTACCATTGTTTGTGTTAATGGGAACCTTGGCAGGTGCAAGTTATATGAATATAATTCTAAACTCTGGCAAAAATATTAATCTTATGAATGCAGGAATTAATGCAGGTATTCTGGCTGGCTCATCTTCAATTGTATACAACCTGATTCAGCTATTTTCAAATGGACTGAGGTATAAAACATGGACTCCAAGCTTAGGTTCATTTATCATAACTGGCGCAACCGAAGCTTTCATTGGATTTCTCGCTGCATTTGCTTGGTATGTTTATAAAAAAGAAAAGACATCCATATAACCAAAGGGAGGTTCCTCGTGTCTAAAAATAAAACATTTTTCGTGTTTTATATCCTATTTGTTACGTTATTCGTTTTTGGCTGCTCGAATCCAATAACCGAAAAAGTCCAATCGAGCTATGAAAAAGAGGTCTATCCAGCAAGCAGCGTACCTAAGACCGTTGGAATTTCATCAACTATTGATTATAGAAAATTATTTTCTCTGCCAGAAATTGGAAGAACACTCAATTTAGTTTTAGGGGAAATTCAAATTAGTAAAACGACTAGAGGACAAGTAGAGCAAGGAGTATGTGGAAAGCTATTATCGTACAAAGAAATAGATAATGATGATTTTAGTAACTTAGGGCTTGCGGCTTACAAAGATGAACTAAAACCAGAAGGTTGGTCTTGCCATTTAGAAGACCATGATGCTGGATATTTTGAAATATATTTTGATTATATTGATATTACTCGTGTTATTGTTTACCACTTTTTTGATAACACATTTTATGTTGAAGAAGTATTACAAGATTTGGGGAATCCGACCAGAGTATACTGGAGTTTTTCTCCACTGGATACTGATCAATCTACTGTAAATGTTTTCTTGTATTCATATCCGGATAAAGGTATTGAAATCAACATTTCACCTGGTGGAGGAATTTATTCGGAGTTCGATTCGGACATAACTTTAGTAACAGACGATTGTTATGTTAGTGACATAATTCTCTATGAACCATTACCAAATGATGTATTTCAACAAGTGTATGAAAAGGGTAACTTCCTTAAAGTTGATTGGAAAATTGTTCCAGCTGATTAAGAGTTATCCTCGATTCACTCTATCCTCTCTATAGTGTCTATTGTATCTACAGAGTTACAAAAGTAGGGGTAAAAATGTCTATTGCGTCTATAGTTTCTATAGTTTCTACTCAGGTCGCATCTAAGAAAGCGTCTGTCAAGTATTTTTATATAAATGAACTCCTTTATTAAGGTTGTTTACAGGGCAATCTTTAACCAATGCATCTAACCGTGCTCAGCTTGGCAATACATCTCCAAGTAGGTCTCCATAAAAGACCT
>CBDAFG010000062.1:0-11319 GCA_965195205.1 uncultured Pelolinea sp.
CCATATACAAAGATACCAGATATATGCTTTATTGAAAACAGGTCATCTTCAAACAGAGATTGCCGAGACGATCGGGGTACACAAAGCAACCATCAGCCGGGAGATCAGACGCAATCGAGGGAGGAGAGGATATCGCCCTAAACAAGCATATCAATTCGCAATAGATAAGCAGAACAAAGCCAGTCCAAGGATCAGGATAGAAGATTGGGCACAGATAGAGAATTTGATTCAATTAGATTGGAGCCCAGAACAAATTAGCGATCAACTTGGCAAAAAGCAGAGGTTAAAGATCAGCCATGAATGGATTTACCAATACATCTACAAAGATAAATGGGCTGGCGGAGCGCTCTGGAAGCACCTCAGATGCCGTAAGAAGCGCAGAAAACGGTATGGCAGCCATGAAAAACGTGGGCAAATACCCAACAGGACGTCGATCGATGAGCGTCCACAGGTTGTATCGGAGAGAAGCAGGCTGGGTGACTGGGAAGCGGACACAATCATCGGAAAAGGTAGAAAGGGTGCTATTGTGACCCTGGTAAGATCGAAAAAGCCGATTTCTGCGTATGGGTTTGGTTGCCAGGCGCACCAAAGAAGCTGTCAAAGAGATGATCATCTCCTTATTGACTGGTTTCCCGGTTCATACCATTACCTGTGATAATGGCAAGGAATTTGCTAGTCATGAAGAGGCTGCTAGAGCTTTAGGAGCAAAGATTTATTTCGCTCACCCTTATTCTTCATGGGAACGAGGGACCAATGAAAATACGAATGGGTTAATTCGCCAATACATTCCTAAAAACACTGATTTTAGTAAACTAACGAATGCAGATATTCGTTTTGCTGAAAATCGATTGAATACAAGACCCAGGAAGTGTCTGTCTTTCACACCACCTGTGGTATTCTTAAATAATCACAGTTGCACTTGATACTTGAATCTAAGGGAGTACAATTGCCAAGACCCTTATGTAAACGTTGGGCGGGCGATATTTTCGTTATCACGCTCCAAAATGGCATTCCCCGGCAGTCCGTTAAAATTTTTACTGAAGCAGACCAAAAGGAATAGAAATTCATATGAAACTATCCATCCAGGCTTTAATAAAGAGGCATGCGTTTATCGTTTTTATAGCATTAGCGGTCTTGATCAGCTGGTTCCCCTGGGTTACTGGCGGAACCGGTTTTCTCGTCTTTGGACCGTCCATCGCCGGGGTCATCATGATTGCCGTCACCAGTGGAAAAGCGGGGTTGTATGATTTAAGGCAACGCGCTCTGCGCTGGCGAGTCGGTTTCATCTGGTGGGCAGTCGCCCTGCTGTTCACAGGGCTTATCATTCTTTTTTCCATCGCCATCAATGCGGCCTTGCTGGGCGGGGGTTTCCCCGGTTTCGCCTTCTTCAGGCAGGAATGGTATCTGGCGCCGCTGTTTTTTATCATCACATTGATTGGTGGTCCGCTGGGAGAAGAATTTGGCTGGCGCGGGTTTGCCTTGCCAAACCTGCAGCGTAAGTATAGCCCCATAGTTGCCAGCACCATCATCGGTATTGTGTGGGCGCTGTGGCATTTACCCCTCTTTTTTCAGCCGGGGTCATTACATGCGCAGATGGGGTTAGCGATGCTGCCTGTTTTCATTGCCGGCGCGATTGTTCTTTCTGCCATTATGACTTGGGTATACAATCACACGACTGGCAGCCTACTGGTTGGCGGGATCATTTTGCATAATGCCGACAATTTCTGGGCAAGCACGCTGATCACCAACGAAACCATGACGACTGCCTTTTATGGTGGTGTCCAATCTCAATTTGACATGCAGCTTTATATTGTGTCTACTATTATTGGGGTACTCGTGATGCTCATCCTCGCGGCTGTGACCAAAGGGGACCTTGGCCTTTCGAAAGAGATAGTAAAAGAAGCTTGACAAGGATGCGATCCTGTAAGGTGGGAAGCCGCCCAACCTGGCGGTAAGCGGTCCCGGCTTGGACTGCGGCACATATTGCTTCCGCGAGTACACTATAGCAATACGTCGTTTATATCGGAACCATTAGGCGAAATCGGAAAAAATATATATCTATTAATCTTGAATTCAACCAGCAAGTGAAAATTTATATAGAAAACGTGGAGTATGTAATGGATATTATGTATCTGGCTGCTGGGATATTATTACTGTTTCTGGGTAGAAAATTATTCTGGCTTTTCGTGGCTCTCGTGGGTTTTCTAGTGGGATTAACCTACATTCCACAGATCCTTCCCGGGCAAACAGAAACCGTCATATTAACGGTCTCGTTGATCGCCGGACTTTTAGGCGCGCTGCTGGCTGTTCTGCTGCAAAAATTCGCAGTTGGATTAGCGGGGTTGGCCTCGGGTGGTTATATTGCCTATTACCTCTTGCAAACAATTACGTTGAGTGTGGGTGAATATCAATGGCTGGCAATTGCAGCAGGTGCATTACTTGGCGCTGTGTTGGCTGGTTCTATGTACGATTGGGCGTTAATCCTGCTGACTTCGATGAGTGGAGCAGTTGTGATTACTCAGAATCTCCCGTTAAGTATGCCGATCAGCGCAGTGATATTGTTGGGATTGACAATTGTTGGTATCATTGCGCAGGCACGTATAAAAATAAAAGAATAAAACGAGGGAGTAAAAATGCAACTTGGCGATTTACTGAATGCAATTAAGATCTGGGTAGAGCAAATTATCAGTTCAATGGGGTATGTTGGGCTTTACCTGGTTATGTTCCTTGAAAATGTATTTCCACCCATCCCATCTGAGGTAGTATTGCCTTTGGCGGGTAGTTTAACTTTGACGGGTCGATTTTCTATTTTCTGGATAACAGTCATTGGAATGTTGGGCTCTCTTACGGGCGCTTTTTTGTTTTATGGATTAGGGAAGTGGTTGGGAGAACCGAGGGTACGGGTACTCATGGAAAAATTTGGCCGTTATGCACTTTTATCCACAAATGATCTGGATCGTTCCTTGGAATGGTTTGATAAATATGATGATTGGGTGATTTTTTTCTCACGAATGGTACCCATCGTTCGGAGCTTGATCTCGATTCCCGCGGGAATAGCTGCGATGGATATAACCAAGTTCAGCTTCTTTACAATTCTTGGCACAGCCCTGTGGAGTTTTCTGCTCGCGTTAGGAGGTAAATTGCTGGGAGAACAATGGCCGCTGATCGCGGAATTCATTAATACTTACCAGAATATCGTGCTAGTTGTAACAGGGACCGCTGTTTTCTTATTCATTGGATCGCGATTAATAAAAAAGAAGAAATAATAACAGAAAGCATACACTTCAAAAGCAGCTTAAAAGCTGCTTTTTTTAATTTCAAAAATTGCTACAATAAGAATGAGGGAATAAATTGAGGAAAACAAGATGATTAAGAAAAAAACGCGAGTGATTGTGTTGTTTTTAATGATCGCAGGGTTAATGTTTTTCTCGGCATGCGGTGGGGCGCCAGCTGCAGAGACGAATGAAGAAAATCAAAAGTCTTCTGAAGAGAAAGCACCTGAAATCGCACCGGAAACAGATAAAAGTGTTTCACCAATTGAAGAGACGGCAGCCGCTCTTTCTTCAGATCCGCAAAAAATGAAATTTACCACAAGCGATGGCATCGAGTTAAATGGTATTTACTATCCTGCTGGGTCAATTTCCGCACCATTAGTCATTTTGATGCACTGGGCGCCAGGTGATCAGGATGATTGGGTAGAAATTGCATATTGGCTGCAGAATCGCGGAATGGGAGGAAATAGCAAGAGTACTGAGAATACACCCTGGCTGGATTCTTCCTGGTTCCCTGGTATTGACCCCGAGAAGTCCTATAATGTGTTTTCATTCACGTTTCGTAATTGTGAAAATGGTTGTAAAAGTTTTGAACGGGACAAATGGTATGTTGATGTCCAAGCGGCAGTTGAATATGCGTATGAACTGGATGGTATAGACAAAGATAATATCACCATGATTGGAGCGAGTATTGGTTCGGATGGAGCCGCTGATGGATGCGCATATTTAAATCAAGTACACACGGAATCTTGCAAGGGAGCCCTTTCTTTTTCGCCAGGTAATTATTTAACGATCAATTATGGTGAAATGGTGAGGGAATTAGGCGCGGCAAGTAATCCTGTGCCTGTGTGGTGTTTGTATGCAGAATCAGACCTTGAATCAGCAGGTGTGTGCGGTAATATCATAGAAAGCAACTATATACCTTACTCATATCCTCCTGATGTGATTTTCTCAAATGGGCATGGCATGAATTTGATTACTCCAAACCTTGATCCAGATCCACTTGGACTTATGCTCGAATTCTTGGCATTGGTTTCCTGATTTTTGAAATAACTAAACAACTTTAATCAAAGTCGTGTCGTATACAATATAAATAGACAAAAGGTGATTATATGGTTGAAAAGAAACCACTTAAACCGATTTCTGATTACATAGTAGGAATGATCCTTAAGAGTCCATTTCACATGTTCATTGGCAATAAAACCGCATTGATTGAATTTACTTCACGACAATCTGGCAGGGTTGCTTGTCAACCAATCCGTTATCTTCGAAAGGATAATGTGATCCAAGCGCTTTGTGAAAAAGGAAAAGACTGGTGGAAGAATATTAAGGACGGTGCGCCAGTAAAGTTGGTTCTTGATGGGAAGAAGTATCAAGGATGGGCAGAGGTAATAGAAGAAACAGATAAGATAATTAAAGAATGGCAAATGTTTGTCAGGTCTCTTGCAGAACGAAGTCTAACGGGAAAAGAATCAGAAAATAGGGAGGGTATTGATGAAAACCTGCCTGAAATAAATCAATTCGATAGTTCGGTTCTCGTAACAATCCAACTTTCCTGACTTATGAATATATTTCATATTACCGAACAATCGACATGGCAGGAAGCGAAGCATAATGCGTTTTATGAAGGGGATACGCTGTCTGTTGATGGCTTTATCCACTGCTGTTTATTTGAACAGATCGAAGATGTTTTACTAAATTGGTTCAAGGGGAAACACGATGTTGTGATTCTGGAGATCGATCCTGAAATTTTGTTATCTCCTGTAAAATACGAAAATCTTGAAGGCGGACTGGAGATGTTTCCGCACGTGTATGGGCCAATTAACCTGGATGCGGTAATCAATGAAAAGTCAGCATTGAAGAGGTGAGAAAAGCATGAATCAATTATTTCAAGAGATACCGATAAGGAAAATCAAGATCAGTCCTTTTACCATCTGGGACACAAATTGGTTTCTACTGACGAGTGGTGATTTTGCGAAGGGGAGCTATAACGCAATGACTGTTGCCTGGGGAAGCATTGGGAATATGTGGAATTTACCGATCGCGATGGTAGTTGTCAGGCCAACGAGATATACCTATCGGTTTGTCAATACATATCCAACTTTTACCTTATGCGGTTTTCCAAAGGAATATCGAAAGGCCTTAAATCTTCTGGGTACAAAATCAGGCAGAGATGGAGACAAGATCAGTGAGGCAGGCATAACGCCAACTGCGTCGGAGAAGATAGATGCACCTGTTTATAAGGAAGCTGATCTCTCCATTGAGTGTAAAAAGATCTATTTTCATGATTTTAACCCAAAACAGTTTTTAGATGAGCGCATCGAAAAACATTATGCTTTAAAAGATTATCATCGTATGATATTCGGAGAAATCCTGATGGTCAAAGGAAACCCGGCTAAGTATTCTGAAGAATAAATAATATTCAAATTCTATCCTGTTGATTCTAAATAGAAAAGATATAGAAAAAGCTGGCATAAATTAGCCAGCTTTATTGTTTAATAGAATACCCTTGAATTATGACGGCTTATATCTAACGAAGCGTATCCAATTGATCTTTAATCTTACGCGCAGTTTGTTTGTAAGTATCTAATTTTATGCGTTCTTTTTCCACAACCTGCGAGGGTGCTTTCTTTGCGAAATCGGATGCCAATAACCCTTCCAGGCGCTTTATGTGACCATTTGTAATTTCATACTCCTTTAATAGCTTTTCTCGCATTTCTTCCTGAGAAAAAATATCCTCGGTTTTCAGAAAGACGATTGATCCTGTGGATGGAATGCTAGTGGAACTGTAATTCTTGTATTCTTCTGCATCTGGAATTGTACCCAGGATTTCCATGTCCTTAACCTTGGCAAGAGAGGTTATGAAATCTTTTTGCGTGAGAATTAATGGAAGCGTTTCTTTATTTGCGATGATCGTTCCACCCACTTTTTGATTAATTGGAATATTGAGATCGGTTTTTAATGAGCGGAATGCACGAGTGTGTTCGATGGTACCGGAAATGAATGTGCTAACAGCATCTTTTTCCCAACTTTCTTCTTTTTTAGAACCCGGCCATTGGGCGATGATGAGGGCTTCAGCCCAACCGTCTTCTGCTTCATATGCTTTGCCTTTCGAATTGGAGCTTGTTTTTAGATGTCCCCATAATTCTTCTGTTACATACGGAGTGAAAGGATGCAGGAGGCGGAGGCATTTATCCAACACTCGCATAAGAGTCCAGGCGGTGTAGAAAGCACGATCTCCTCCCTGGGATAACTGCGATTTTGCGCTTTCAATATACCAATCCGCGAATTCTCCCCAGAAAAATTCATAAATTTGGCGGCCGGCTTCCCCGAATTGATAACTTTCAAACAATCGATTAACATCTCGCACAATTTCCCGCATTCTTGCGTGGATATATTCATCAGCAGGCGTCCATTGGGGATCCGCGTCTGGTTCATCTGGCGCTTTCTCGATGGCGCTGATAACAAAACGGCCAGCGTTCCAGATCTTATTAGCAAAGTTGCGGTTTGCTTCCACTTTCTTAACGCTGAGGTTCATGTCTTTTCCGGGAGTGGATCCGACCAGCAACGTAAAGCGCAGAGCGTCTGTGCCAAATTCATTCATGACAATGAGCGGATCGACAACATTGCCTTTGGTTTTACTCATTTTCTGGCCGTGTTCGTCACGGATAAGCCCATGGAGATAAATTGTATGGAAAGGCGCTTCATTGGTGAATTCGAACCCGCTCATCACCATGCGCGCAACCCAGAAGAACAAGATATCATAGCCGGTTTCCATCACGGATGTTGGGTAGAAGTATTCTAAGTCGGGTGTCTGATCAGGCCAGCCAAGCGTTGAGAATGGCCATAATCCGGATGAGAACCAGGTGTCTAATACATCTTCATCCTGGTGGATATTCTTGTTCCCGCAGTGCTGGCATTCAGTTGGGTCTTCGCGTTTTACGGTCATCTCGTGACAATTATCACAGTACCAAACTGGGATGCGGTGCCCCCACCATAATTGGCGGCTGATGCACCAGTCGCGAATGTTTTCCATCCAGTTGTAGTAAACCTTGGTGAAATATTCGGGGACGATTTTTATCGTTCCATCACGCACAGCTTTTAAGGCTGGCTCAGCGATTGGCTTAATTTTAACGAACCACTGCTCACTAATCATTGGTTCAATGATCTCGCCACCGCGTTGGGAACGGGGGACGTTCAACGTGTAATCTTCTTCTTTAATAACTAAGCCCACTTCCTTCATGTCAGCCCAGAGTTTTTTCCGGCATTCGAGGCGGTCTAATCCCTCATAAACACCACCATTGCTGTTGATAGTCACGTCGCGGTTAAGAATATTAATCAACTCTAAATTATGTCGTTCTGCGATCTCATAGTCATGAGGATCATGCGCTGGGGTAACTTTAAGTGCGCCGCCCCCGAAATCACGATCGACGTATTCATCAGCGATAACTGGTATTTCACGATCCATGATTGGTACTAAAACATTTTTGCCAATAAATTGCTGATAGCGTTCATCTTCAGGGTGCACTGCCACTGCGGTGTCTCCGAGAATTGTTTCCGGTCTCGTTGTTGCGACAGGAAGATATTGATCTGGATCTTTTGCTAAACGGTATTTAAAGAAATATAAAGTTCCCGGCTCCTGCGAATATTCAACTTCGAGGTCAGATACTGCAGTACGTAAATTAGGCGACCAATTGATCAGGCGGGGACCACGGTAAATGAGTCCCTTTTCAAACAGGGTTACGAATGCTTCACGAACAGCGCGTGAAAGACCTTCATCAAGGGTGAAACGTTCACGCGACCAATCGCAGGAGGCACCCAGCCGACGGATTTGTTCGGTGATGATACCACCGTATCTTTCCCGCCATGCCCAGGAGCGTTCGATGAATGCTTCACGGCCGATATCTTCGCGGTGTTTACCCTCTTTTTCTAATGCTTTTTCAATTTGAAGTTGTGTGGCGATGCCCGCGTGATCACTGCCGGGCACCCAGAGAGCTGGCTCACCCAGCATTCTGTGATAGCGAATCATTAGATCTTCAAGTGAAACAAACATCGCGTGGCCGAGGTGCAGGCTGCCAGTGATGTTGGGTGGCGGGATAGAAATCACGAATGGTTTTTTCGTGGGATCAAAATCCGGCATATTAGGGTCATTTTCTGGTTGGAAAAATCCGCTATTTTCCCACCAGGAATATAAGCGTTTTTCAGTGTTTTTAAAATCGTATGCTTTTGGTAATGAATTATTTCCCATTTACTCTCCCATTAAATAAATTAACCTTCCGACTAAGAGGACGGAAGGCTCTGCCACCCGCGGTACCACCTCGTTTCGCTAATTAAGAATTAGCACACTCATACCGTTCGAACGGTTCTGCGATAACGGGCAAACCCGTGCCGGTCTACTTTCGCTGATTGATTTCTTCGGCATAACCACCTGGCGACTTCTATCCGACATATCTGTGGGCATTTTCAGCTTACTGCTGCCCTTCTCTGTCAGTTGTAAGCGAATATACTACTCCAGGATCAATTTGTGTCGATTATACAAAAATTGTGGGGGAATGTCAATTTACTGAGAATAATCATTGAATAATAAGAATTGCTCCATCCGGTGTATCTTTCACATCCCAGCAGAATAATTGGATCCGATGTGATGGATGTTTTGGCTTGCATCATTCTGTTTATTATCCGTCCGATAGTATTTTTGTTGGTATTATTATAAAAATGAAACCAACGCTTGTGATTTCAAAGATTATTTTTATTGTTTGTGCTCTCTTAATTGGTTCTTGCCAACCAGTCGAAGAAAATATTTCCAACAATCCTTCACCTACTTCTTTTAACCTCCAGGCATCTCCAGTCCAGATCAATGATGAAGAAATTCAAGAAGATAGTAATGGCGATTTGCTAAGTGAAAAAATTCCGCATGGGTTAAAGTTAGAATTTTGGCACCCTTGGGCGGGTGAGACTGCAGAAATAGTTGAGGAGTTGGTTGACAATTTTAACCAAGAAAATGCCTGGTCAATTACGATAAATAGCATTTCCCATGCTGACACGGATGTGTTTGTAGAAGATCTCACAGAAGCATTTGTAAATAAAGAACAAATACCAGATCTAATTGTTTCCACCAGCCAAAGTCTGCGTACCTGGTATGCTGAAGGTTACCCAATAAGAGAGATGGATTTATTTATCAGATTAGATAGTGAGGATTCCACAGAAGTGACTTTGCCGGAAATCTTTCCGGTTTTCTGGAATATTGATGTGCTTGATGAAAAAAGATTTGGGGTTCCAGCATACCAAAGCGGACAATTTCTTTTTTATAATCAAACTTGGGGAAATGAACTAGGTTTTGAAGATTTTCCCGGGACTATCGAAGCATTTTCAGGGCAAGCTTGTGCTGCTGCAAAAAAGAACCTTTATGACACAATCACAGAAAATAACGGCACAGGCGGTTGGATATTCAATAGTGAGAGCTTATCCCTTTTATCCTGGCTGAGAGTTTTTGGTGGTGGAGATTTGATCAATTCACGTTCCCAACCGATTTTCACGCAGCCCGAGAATATAAGTGCTTTTACCTTTCTTTATGATCTATATATGGATGACTGCGCATGGACTGGCCGGATTTCAGAACCCTATTCTTATTTTTCAAACAGGATGGCTATTTTTTACAGCGGACAAATGGAAGACATTATCAAACAAATTAATTTCGATAATGATAATGAAAATAATGATACTTGGATGCTCATACCGTATCCTTCTGATTTCGGAAAACCAATTGTTATGGTTAAAGGATTGTCATACGCGATTACCACAGAGAGCGAAGAGCGGTCAATTGCCGCATGGGAATTTATTAAATGGATATTGGCACCTGAAAACCAGGCGTTGTTCGTGGAAAAAACGGGTACATTCCCATTGTCTGCTGAGGTGATTGAACGAATGGATGTTGAATCAGAAATTTACCCTATTTGGAAGGACAGTTTGCAATATCTACCATATGCTCAGGCGGAACCTTCCTATAAAGCATGGTATGTGATAGAAAAAGTATTGGAAGATGTTGGTTGGCAGTTAATCCAGTATACGATGCGGTCAGAGAACATCCAAACCATTTTATCGGATGCGGAAGTTATGATCAGGATGTTTGAATAATACGATGGGAAAGGAAATGACAATCGAGCCAATTATCATTTATACAGACGGAAGCTGTGACACGAATCCGGGACCTGGCGGTTGGGCAGCTTTGATAATCATGGGTGGTGAAGAAAAAATGCTGTGTGGTTCTGCGGCGGCATCCACAAATAACCGCATGGAATTGAAAGCGGCGATCGAGGCATTGAAAAGCATTGCAGCCAAAAATCCGATTATCCTCTATACAGACTCCCAGTATTTGAAAAAAGGAGTTATGGAATGGATGGAAAACTGGAAATCCCGTAATTGGAAGCGAAAGGGAGGAAAGCTTGCCAACGTAGATTTATGGAAAGAATTATCTAAAGAAACTGAGAGACACAGCATTGAGTGGCGGTGGGTTAAAGCTCACGCGGGTCATAAGTATAACGAACGGGTTGATCGGAAGGCGAGGCAATTAGCATTTTCGGTAAGAAAAAAGAGATAGGTATTAACCCTATCTCTATAAGAGGCGACGACGGGATTTGAACCCGTGATCAGGGTTTTGCAGACCCATGCCTTCCCACTTGGCCACGTCGCCATAAGATGATAGATATTATAAAAGGCGTTAAACTCTTTGTCAAATATCTTATTGAATGGAGTAAAAAAAAGCCTTGCGGCATTTTCAGAGCGGGCGACGAGGCTCGAACTCGTAACCTTTTCCTTGGCAAGGAAATGTTCTACCAATTGAACTACGCCCGCAATCGAATTAAATTATATGTGATTTTAAAATATTGTCAACTATTTTAAAAAGAAATGTGAATCACCAGTAATAATGTCACCATAAATTCACCAGTAATAATGTCACCATGGACAATAAAAAGGTGACAATGACAAGAAAAGAAATCAAGAGAATAGAAGTAGTGACTTTGGTAGAGGCTGGAAAGATCAGAGGCAG
>CBDAFG010000063.1:0-5103 GCA_965195205.1 uncultured Pelolinea sp.
AAGGAGGAAGTTGCATGACAATAAAAACAAAAAATAATCGGAGTTATATTGAAACCGCAAATAATGCGGTGGATATGTATCACGGGAAAAAGGAAGAATTGATTCCTATTCTAATGAAAGTCAATCAAGATATCGGGTTTATTCCCAAAGAGGCGATGGAACAGATCAGTTCGCGTATGCATATCCCCCAAAGTCAAATTTATTCCGTTGCCAGTTTTTATCATATGTTCTTTACCAAGCAAACAGGTCGGCATGTGATCAAGTTTTGTGAAAGTGCACCCTGCCATGTAGCTGGTGGCCGCGAAGTATTTGATGCACTCAAAAACGAGTTAAAACTTGAGCCCGGGGAAACAAGCAGTGATGGGAAATGGACCCTGACCACAACGAGTTGTCTAGGCGTTTGCGGTGTTGGGCCGGTGATGATGGTTGATGAGGACATATATGGCAATATAACTCCGAATCAAATCTCCGATATCTTAGCAAAATACGAGTAGGAGGAGTTGACAATGAAAACCAAGCGCTCCATGGTTCTTGTTTCGAATGATCCCCACAGCATCGTAAAAGGTGCGGATTTAATTTTTGATCAATTTAAAAAGGAACTTGAATCATTCGATTTACACGAAGAAATCTCCCTCTCAAAAATATCTAATATAACTCGTACCGATATCTCTCCCTTTGTGATTGTATATCCCGAAGCGATTATTTATGGGCCAGTGACACCTAACGATGTCCATCATTTGGTTGAAGAGCATCTTTTCAAAGGGCGCATCGCGTCAGAATTGCAAGCCCCAATGAAAGAACTATCAGGATCCATTGCCTGGTTATCCGCCAGAAAAGGTACTCTCCCGGCAGAACAGAGAATTGTGCTTGAACGAGCGGGAATAATTGACCCGGATTCTATCGAAGATTATATCATCCATGACGGTTATCTTGCATTGGGTAAAGTGCTAACTGAGATAAAACCTGATGAAGTTATTTCCTTATTAAAAGAAAGCAATCTGCGCGGAAGGGGGGGCGCGGGTTTCCCAACAGGTACCAAATGGGGTTTTGTAGCTGGCACAAAATCAGATAAAAAATATATTATTTGTAACGCAGACGAAAGCGAACCCGGTACTTTTAAAGATCGTTTAATTCTCGAAGGTGATCCTCACAGCATTATTGAAGCTATGATCATTGCTGGATACGCTGTTGGTGCTGATGAAGGATACATTTACATACGAGGTGAATATACCCTTGCACAAACCCGTCTTTTGAACGCAATCATGCAAGCAAAGGAAATGGGAATGCTCGGAGAAAACATATTCAACTCTGGATATAATTTTAATTTGCATATTCATGTGGGAGCCGGCGCATACATCTGTGGTGAAGAAACAGCTCTGATAGAATCAATTGAGGGGAAAAGAGGTGAACCTCGATCCCGCCCTCCTTATCCGACCACCAATGGATTATGGAATAAGCCAACCCTTGTAAACAATGTTGAAACCCTTGCTAATATTGCCCCGATCATAAGAAATGGTCCTGAATGGTTTAAATCATTCGGAACACCCTCCAGTTCTGGTACAAAGGTATATACCATTCTCGGTAACGTGAATGTAACCGGATTAATCGAAGTACCTATGGGAATTACACTGCGCGAGGTAATCTCAATCTATGCGAAAGGGATGAAAAACAAATCGGTTCTCAAATTAGCACAAACTGGTGGGTCAAGTGGTTCGATCATACCAGCAGATTTACAGGATATACCTATGGACTACGACTCATTTGCCAATGCTGGTGTTTCTATGGGTTCCGGAGCACTTCTAATTTGCAGTGAAGAAACCTGCGTTGTTGATCTCGCAAAAGTGCTTCTTAATTTTTTCCGTTTTGAAAGTTGCGGAAAATGCAACCCTTGTCGGATTGGTAGTCAGCGAGCATACCAGATATTAACTAATATCTCTGAAGGACTTGGTTCCACAAAAGATCTTGATAACCTCCAGGAAATTAGCAAATGGTTATATGAAATGTCTAATTGTGGACTTGGACAAACAGCTGGTTCCCCTTTGAAAGATATCTTAAACCATTTCCGTGCTGAAGTAGAAGCACATATTAACCGAAAAGAATGTCCTGCTGGAGTTTGCCCGATGAGCGGTAAATCTCCAATATCGAAATAATTGGGAGAAGAGTGAAAATGGTAAAAATTACAATTGACGGAAAAATAACTGAAGTAGAAAAAGGCACAACTGTTCTTGATGCCGCTCGACAACTTGGCATTGAAATCCCCACGCTCTGCGATCACACTGAACTCACTCCATATGGTGGCTGCCGCCTGTGTCTGGTTGAAATTGAAGGGGTAAAAACATTGCAGCCGTCCTGCACTTTGCCTGTTGGAAATGATATGGTCGTGCATACTGACACGCAAAAGGTACATGATGCACGGAAATTTATTCTTTCAATGCTCTTTAGCGAACGCAATCATTTCTGCCCATATTGCCAGGTTAGTGGAGGAGATTGTGAATTACAGAATTCCGCATACGACGAGGGGATGACACACTGGCCAATCATGCCAAATTGGCAGCCCTATCCGGTTGACGCTTCTCACCCATTCATAATCCTCGAGCATAACCGCTGCATTCTCTGCCGCCGATGTGTACGTGCATGCGGTGAGTTAGTAGGTAATTTCACACTTGGCTTTGAAGAACGCGGCGCTAATAGCACACTTATTGCAGATCTTGGGTTACCTTTAGGAGAGAGTACCTGTATCAGTTGTGGAGTCTGCGTACAAGTTTGTCCCACCGGCTCATTGATAGACCGGTGGAGTGCATATCAAGGTAAGGTAACTGAAGTGGACATGACCAAAACAATATGCCTTGGCTGCAGTTTAGGTTGTGGAATTGATGTATTAACCCGCGATAATCGCCTAATACGCATTGAAGGTGATTGGGACGCCGAGATTAACGGTGGAGTCATTTGCGAGGTCGGTCGATTCCATCCCATGATTGAGGAACGAGAAAGATTATTAACACCGATGATTCGTATCAATGGAAAACTTAAAGCTGCCACCTGGGACAACGCAATTTCTGCCGCTGCTCAAAAGATCACAAACAGCAAAGGAAAGCTTTCTGGTGTGGCGTCAACACGATTATCCATGGAAGCACTAAATAATTTCAAAGAAATATGTGATATGTTTGATGCTGAATCAATATCAACAACCGAAGATTATTCCGCAATATCGGCAGTATTCGATTTAGCACAATCTTCAGGTAAAGCATTTGAATCTAAGATAGATGAAATAAAAAATGCGGATTGCTACTTTATGATTGGCGAAGATACGACCAAAGATCACCAAGTAATAAGCTTCTTTGCGAAACGTCAAATTCCCGCAGGCGCAAAATTAATCCAAATTTCCGAAAATTCAACGGGTTTCGACTACTTTGCAAATGAATCACTAACTATTGATAAAAATTCTCAATCTGATTTTATTGAGGCCATTGGAAATCTTGTTGCTAAAAAATCAAGTGACATTGATAAAATTGCAAAATCATTCAAATTAAATCTCTCATCTCTTGAAAATGTTGTAAAAATGTTGTCTTCTGCTAAAAAAGTCGCTATCATATTTGGCAGCCGTACCAATTACGATAACGCGGCAGCAGTTTTAGAATCAATCATCTCTTTAAACAATCAGCTAAATGGGAAATTGATCACAACCAAAGGCAACATCAACAGCGTAGGCGCGTCCGCGATTGGGATCAACAACACTGGAAATAATGTCGGTTCAGAATTGACCATAATAGCACTCGGCGACGAGGAATTATCACAGAGTTTTTCAAAGAAATTTGATAAAACACCTTTCTCGATCATCTTCAGCAGTTATATCTCTCCTCTAACAGCTAACGCAGACATTGTATTCCCTGTACAAAATTGGCTTGAACAAGGCGGGCATTTCATTAATGCGGATGGTCATATCTTCGAAGCGAAAGCGGCCCTGGAAGCACCAGAGGCAGTTATTTCCAATGAAGAATCATTGTCTAAACTGGCAAATGTATTGAAAGTCAAGAAACAACGAAGCTGGAAAGAACTTGTAAAAGAAGCCCCAGCGCCTGTAACAATCAGTTAACCATAGGAGCAAATAATGGCAAAACCTACCGTAGCAAGTGACTGGCTGGCCGGATGCGCTGGCTGCCATATGTCTCTACTTGATATAGACGAACGTATCGTAAAGCTCGTTGAACTTGTTGATCTTCGAGCAACTCCGATAACAGACTTTAAAGTGCCAGATGAAAAAGGGGTGACCGTTGGAATTTTAGAAGGGGGGATTAATAATACGCACAACGAACATATTGCGAAGCAAATGCGCGCACGCAGTAAGATCCTCGTTGCGCTTGGCGACTGCGCAGTCTTCGGCGGCATCCCGGCAATGCGTAATTTCTTCACATTGGAAGAGTCCTTAAAACGAGCCTATGTTGATACTCCAAGCACAGATGAAAGTGGCAAGATACCTTCATCTCCAGAATTAGCAAAACCTACGCTTGTACGCGCGGTTCATGAAGTTGTAAAAGTAGATGTATTCGTGCCGGGCTGCCCACCAGATGCGGATATCATATTTTATGTACTTGCAGAATTAGCACAGGGAAGAATGCCCAAACTAGAAAATAACAATTTGATGTGGAATTAATATAGAGGTAAATTTATGGCTACACAAAAAATAACGATCGAGCCAGTAACTAGAATTGAAGGACACGCAAAAGTAACGATTCATTTGACTGAAGAAGGCACGGTTGAACACGCGTATTTCCATGTCAATGAATTCAGAGGGTTTGAAAAATTCTGCGAAGGTAGAATGGTATTTGAAATGCCTTCTATTACACCAAGAATTTGCGGCATTTGCCCGGTAAGCCATCACCTTGCGGCAGCAAAAACGGGTGACATCGTTATGGGTTCTCCTCCCCCCAGAACAGCCACTCTTCTGCGCGAACTTATGCATATGGGACAGGTTATTCAAAGCCACGGTATGCATTTCTTTGAATTAGCAGGTCCAGACCTGATACTTGGCTTTGATGCGGACCCAGCAATTAGGAATGTGGTTGGATTAATCCAGGTAAATCCAGAATTGGCATTAAAGGCTGT
>CBDAFG010000064.1:0-2961 GCA_965195205.1 uncultured Pelolinea sp.
GAGGTTAGTGAAGAGTGGGAATATGGCAAGATTTATTTGAGAATGGAGAGCAGTTAGAGTATTATCTAATAAATTGAAAGGACCTGTGATCAATTTTACAGAAAAGATGACACACAATCCAGAATATAAGGTAATAAATAAATATGATAGATAATAATCTGATTAACCGCAGGCGATTTTTAGAAAAAACTCTTATGGGTTTAGGGGGAATAGTTTTAGTGCCGTCTATCAATCTTAAAGTAATTGGATTGGAGCAATGGCCAGAAGGGGAAGTCTTAGGAAGAAACACAGTTTATCTACCAAGCGCATTGCCTATTAGGAGTAAAGCAACAGTTGATGGTTCTGTAGTTCGATATCTCATTGAGGACGAGTGTGTAGTTTGGCTACGAGAGGTAATAGGGGAATCTCCAGTTGGAAGAGCAAGCAAAAAATGGATTGAGACACCTGAAGGGTATGTATATTGTCCGAGCTTACAAAAGGTTGCGAACAGTCCAAATCAACCAATCAATGAATTACCTGTCTATGGCGATGAAAGTGGAATGTGGGTGGAAGTAACTGTTCCTTATGTAAATTTGGAATTAGCTAATCCTCCAGCTAGAGCACCATGGTTGAATGAGGCTCCCAAAAATCTTTGGAGATTGTATTTTAGCCAAGTGATTTGGGTCGATGAGGTTCAAACGGCTGCGGATGGTCGTATCTTATATAGGGTTAATGAGAGATATGGTTCATATGGTGATATCTTTTGGGCAGATGCGACGGCTTTTAAAATAGTCATGGAAGATGAAATTGCACCAATCAATCCAGAAATTGAAAATAAGAAAATAAGAATTGATGTCAATCATCAGTCATTATCTTGTTATGAAGGGGATAATGAGGTTTATTTCTGTCGTGTATCAACAGGAAGGAAGTTGGATGAATACGGTAATCCCGTTGATACATGGGCGACACCCCCCGGCATATATTATAATATTTGGCGTAAATTAATTTCCTTACACATGAGCGGGGGAGGAACGGGTGCTGGGTGGGACACCATGGCAATTCCTTGGACATCTTTGTTTATGGGGGGAGGGATTGCTATCCATGCAACCTTTTGGCACAATGATTTCGGAACACCAAAATCACATGGATGTGTAAACACTTTGCCTGAGGATGCAAAATGGATCTTTCGCTGGACCACACCTCACGTTCCTTATGACATCGGTGATGTTGAAACTAATAATATGAATGAGGGGACACGAATTGAAGTTGTAGAACCATTGTATTAGGTTTTTATGAAGAATCATTCCGAACAGTCGTTGAATTTCTTTTCATGGTTCCGTAAAAATTACATGATTCTTATCATCATAATACTTTTATTTTATTTGATTTTTGCGTTCTTAGCACCTGTGATGATGAAATATAGATTTTCCAAACCAGGGAAATTGATTTATGTAATTTACAGCAATTTCTGCCATCAATTTGCACATAGGTCGTGGTTTCTGTTTGGTGAACAACTGTTTTATCCAGCCTACACTGATGCAAATAGTGGATTAAGATCTCTGCATGATGTATTCGGAATTTTTCCTGAAAATATTCAAAAATCCAGGGAGATCATTGGAAATGAAACTGCTGGCTATAAAGTTGCAATTTGTCAGCGTGATGTTGCAATTTATGGAGCAATGCTTGTTATCGCAATGATATTTGAATTTTCACGAAAAACAATTAAAAAACTTCCTTTTTGGCTTTGGTTTATATTCGCGATTATTCCCATTGGAATTGATGGGGTTTGGCAATTAATTTCTTCATCTAATATTGCTACTTTAAATGTTTCTTCACATGAGAGCACACCATTGATTAGGACAATCACAGGTATACTATTTGGGTTTTTTACAGGTTGGTATTTATACCCAGCTATTGAAGAAACATTTGAAGATGAAACTGCTGGAATTATTAAAAGAATAAAGTATTAATAAGAGGTATCTATTGGCAATACGTTCAAATAAAAGCATATCATATTACACTTTTTCGACCCTTGATGATTACAGCCTTGTTCATGGTGTTTTTATGAGATATGGAGGAGTCAGTCCTGCACCATGGGCAAGCTTAAATATGGCGACGTCGGTTGGTGATACCAAAGAATCAGTAATAGAGAATAGAAAAAGAATCACCAACTGTTTGTCACTTAAGGAAGACAGTATTTATGATGTTTGGCAGGTCCATAGTAACAGGGTGGTTTTTGCTACGGGACCTAGAAAGCCAGACAAACCACATGAAAAGGCAGATGCAATTATCACCAATAATCCCGGCGTTACGATTATGATGCTGTTTGCGGATTGTGTTCCAATTATGATGTATGATCCAAAAAACAATGTCGCTGCGATTACACATGCTGGTTGGCAAGGTACTGTAAATTGGATTGTTGGCGAAACCGTGATATCAATGAGAGAAAAATATGCTTGTAGGCCAGAAGATATCATTGCATGCATTGGCCCTTCAATTTGCGTTGATCACTATGAAATAGGGGAAGAAGTTGCTGAAGAAGTGAAGCGGTCTTTTAAGAATACCCAACAAATATTGATAAGAAAAGAAGGAAAGATACATATGAATTTGCAATGTGCAAATCGTATTATTTTACAAAACAATGGAGTAAAAAGGATTCAAAATTCAAATATTTGCACGGCTTGCAACAAAAGTGATTGGTATTCACATCGTGCGGAAAATGGTCAAACAGGGCGGTTTGCAGCAGTAATAACGGTTTTGTGAAATAATTTTCCCGTGACTATTAAATTACAAGTCAAAATTATACCGAATGCACGTCAAGATAAAATCTGCGGTTATATTGATAAAGATTTATTAAAAATAAAAATAAAGGCAAAACCTGTCGAGGGCAAAGCGAATGAATATTTAATAAAATACTTAAGCAAAGAACTTGATATCCCCAGAAGCAATATTGCGATTATTAAGGGGAAAACTTCACGTATT
>CBDAFG010000065.1:0-11677 GCA_965195205.1 uncultured Pelolinea sp.
GGAAACAGTAGAATCATGATGGAAAATACTCCAGCTATATTGGGCGATCTGCCTTTTATTAAAAATAATGATGGGACATTGATTGCTAAAGGCATGGTCTCTCGAAAAAAGCAACTTGTTCCAGCCATACTTAGCTTATTAGAAGAATGAATTCTTCCCTTTGGAGGCATGCATGTGGAAGCAATATTACACAGTAAACAGCATTGATGATGCATTAGATATTCTGGATAGTGAAAGAGAAGAAGCCAGGATAATTGCTGGCGGGACTGATCTGGTTCTGGAGATTAAAAATGGTAAGCATCCGTCTGTAAAAACACTTATTGATATAACCAGAATCAAAGACCAGGATAGGGTTTGGATTGATGATGGAAATGTAAATATTGGGCCCCTCCTTACACATAATCAATGCCTTGTGTCCGATGAATTACTGAAATTTGGTTTTCCCTTAGTTCGGGCAGCTTATTCTGTTGGAGCCCCGCAAATAAAAAATATAGGTACTGTGATTGGAAATTTAGTTACTGCCTCACCGGCAAATGACACGATTACGCCATTGATTGCATTAAACGCTGAGATAACAATTCGTTCAAAAATAAAAGAATATACAGTTAAATTAGTTGACTTTTACACCGGTGTAAGAAAAACCATAATGGCTTCGAACGAAATGGTGGTAGGTATAAGGTTTCCAAAAATGAAGCCCAATCAAAAGGGCGCATTTATTAAATATTTATTACGTGAAACTCATGCAATATCAGTAGCAAATGTATGTGCGATTTTAACTTTGGATGGTTTGAATATCCAAGAAGCAATAGTGACATTAGGAGCTGTCGCACCAACCATTATTCATTCGAAAAAAGCAGAAACATACTTAACAGGGAAGAAGCTTTCCAGCGAAAACATTGAGAAATCAGCTGAATTAGCAAAACAGGACGCAATGCCTATTGGTGACATACGTTCATCAGAAAAATATCGTAGTCATCTGATCCCAATTCTCTTGAAGAAAGCGTTAAATAGTATCCAGGATGATTCATGGAATACGTTTGAATTTTCCCCAATATTATTGTGGGGAAATAAAACGAAATTTATTACTCCTGTTGAAAAATCGATCAAACACGATAAAAACACACCAATAGAAATAACAGTGAACGGAATTAATAAAACAATTTATAAAAATCAAAATGAGACTCTCCTAACAATGATTCGAGATTCAGTAAAATTAACTGGCACAAAAGAAGGTTGTGGAGAAGGAGAATGCGGATCCTGTACTTTGCATTTAAACGGACTTCCTGTTCTAAGCTGTTTAGTACCGGCGCCTAAAGCTCATAATTGTGAAATAACTACTATTGAAGGTTTGGCGACTGATAATAAATTGCATCCTGTTCAGGAGGCATTTATAGAAGCTGGGGCGGTTCAATGCGGTTATTGCACCCCCGGGTTTATTATGTCAGCGGTAAAACTATTAGAAGAAAAACCACATCCAACTGAGATGGACATCAAACAAGGTCTATCAGGAAATATATGCCGCTGTACAGGATATTACAGCATAATAGAAGCTGTTGAAAAAGCCTCGCGCAAAATTGAAGATCATGCGTAATTTGGAGATGACAATGAAATCCCATCTTATTGGACAATCAATCAAAAGAAGAGACACTTATGCTAAAGTAACTGGCGCTGCTAATTACCCTGGAGATTTTTATCATCCAGAGCAATTGGTAATGAAGATTCTTTTTTCTGAAAGACCACATGCAATTATAAAAAGAATTGATGTTTCAGAAGCAGAAAATCTGAATGGGGTGGTAGCTATACTATCAGCTAAAGATGTTCCATGTAATGAATATGGATTAATAAAACCCGATCAACCAGTTTTATGTGGGCCAGGGTCAAGCAATAAATACGGCAACCATGCCAGGTGTGTAAGCGATCAAATAGCAGTTGTCATCGCAGAAACCGAAGCAATTGCTGAAAAAGCCCGTGGTTTAATTTATGTTGAATATGAAGATCTTCCAATAATCACGGATATTGATGAAGCAATCAAAGATGGTGCAGTAAAAATTCATCCAGATACTGGTTCTAATATTTACAGTGAATTCCAAATAAAAAATGGAGATATCAAATCAGGGATTCAATTATCTGATTTTATTATAGAAGATGTTTATGAAACTCCTGTTCAAGAACATGCATATTTACAGCCAGAAGCCGGATATGGATATATTGATGAGGAAGGAAGAATAACTATACTTGTCGCAGGACAATGGGCTCATGAAGATAGAGAACAAATTGCCCACGCGCTGAATATACCGGAAGAAAATATCAGGGTCATCTATCCAGCAATCGGTGGTGCCTTTGGTGGCAGAGAAGATATGTCTATACAAATTGTATTGGCTCTTGCTGTGATGAAATTACGCGATCGTAATATAAATCGGCCGATCAAAATTATTTGGTCTAGAAAAGAATCAATTATCGGCCATCATAAAAGACATCCATATAAATTGAAACTCAAGTTAGGTTCAACTAAAGATGGAAAATTAACTTTTCTTGAAGCAGACATTACGGCAGATAGCGGACCTTATATTTATACCTCTAATAAGGTGCTTGCAAATGCAACACTTATGGTTGTTGGTCCATACCATATCCCGAATGTATCAGTTGAGTCTCGCGCAGTTTACACTAACAATTTACCAAATGGCGCATTTCGCGGATTTGGTGCTCCTCAAGCTTGTTTTGCAATAGAAATGCATCTGAATAAGATGGCTGAGAAAATAGGAATGGACCCTGTTGAATTACGATTACAGAATACCATCAAGGAGGGTCAACTAACAGCTGTTAAAAGCCCACTACCAAAAGGTATCACTATTGACAAAGTCATAGAACAATGCGCAACGCAATCTGGATGGAAGAAAAAAGATGGGAAGTTTATGCTTATCTCTAAAACTTCTATTACACAAGAAAAAAATAAATTACTAGGAATCGGTTTTGCGTCAGGATATAAAAATGTTGGATTTTCTTACGGTGCTCCAGAAAGTTGTTGGGCAAATGTGGAACTGCATGGTGAGGATAAGATTGAAAAACTGGTATTAAGGCATGCTGGCGCAGATGTTGGGCAGGGTGCTCATTCAGCTTTTATTCAAATTGCGGCAGATGTTGTTAATGTGTCATTAGATAAAGTTGAGTTGACTGCCTCTGATACCGCGCTGACGGGTAATTCAGGGAGTTCTTCAGCATCAAGAATGACATTTATGGCGGGAAACGCAATCATTGGCGCTGCAAATGAAGCTTTAGAAAAATGGAATAATGGAGAAAAACCAGCAAAATCAACATATGTTTATAAACCTCCCAAAACAACACCTTTTGATTCAGAAACAGGTGCTTGTATCCCCAATTTTTCTTATGGATATGTTGCTGAAACAGTTGAAGTAGAAGTGGATACAGAAACTGGCAAGGTAAAGATATTAACTGTCACATGCGCAAATGACGTTGGAAAAGCGATTAATCCAATACAGGTAAAAGGGCAAATTGAAGGTGCTATAGTTCAAGCTGCGGGATATGTTCTACTTGAGAATTTTATCCAAGAAAATGGTTATGTGAAAACTGATAATTTAGCAACATATCTCATTCCAACCATAATGGACATCCCCAATAAAACGGTTTCACTCATAATTGAAGAGTCAGATCCAATAGGCCCTGCAGGCGCAAGAGGAATGGCTGAGATGCCATTCATACCCTTTGCCCCAGCTGTATTATCAGCTGTTCACGATGCGACTGGCGTCTGGTTTAATTCCTTTCCCCTTACCGAAGAAGTGGTGCTGCAAGGTCTTGACCTCATTAAATAGGTCTCAAATCCATATTTCGGGAATACTTCTTGCCTCTGGTGCATCAAGACGGATTAAATCCACAAAACAATTATTAATATTCCAAAGAGAATATCTCGTAAATTATGTAGTTAATAAGATACTGGAATCAGAAATAGATGAATTGTTTGTTATCCTTGGTTATCATCACAATGAAATTGCCAATGTAATTGACACAAGGCCGAAAATTGTTGATAATCCCGGGTGGAAAATCGGCAAGAGTAGTTCTATAAAAATAGGTGTTAAATCAGCCCAAAAAACATCTGATGGAGTAATTTTCTTTATGGTTGACCAACCTTTTATTAATAAAGAGATAATAAATACACTCATAAACGTATTCCAGGACTCAATCGATAATATTATTGCTCCTCGTGTTAACGAACATTTGTGTAATCCTGTATTGTTTGGAAAGAAATATTACCAGGAATTGATGGGTTTATCAGGAGAGCAGGGCGGTAAGACGATCATAAATAAAGCGAAAGATGTTAAGTGGGTTGATTGGAAAGATGAAAGGTTGTTGCTGGATATTGATACTGACGAAGATTATAAAAATATATTAAATAATTATTCAGTATCGTCTTCATAAACAGCGATCTCACGCAGTAAGTCTTGTGCCTTGTCAAAATCACTTGATTTTACAAAAATTTCGACCTCACCCAAGGGAGTATTAGTTAACCCATATAAAGTTCCTAAACTTTCCTCATATAAAACGGCTTCTATACCATACGAATTAAGATAGTTTTTTTTGATTTGTGCATCTAAATATCCCTGGGCAATCCAAACCAATTTCTGCTTGTTATTTTTCATTTCTTTCCATCTTAATTATAAGGCGTTGTTTGTTATGTTCAATTTGCAAAATATGCATTATTTGTTTTTATGATATCAATATAGCATCCTAAAGGCATCGTAACAACATTCGCAATAAATCTAAAAATGATAAAATATTGCACCACACAATTCAAAAAATTCTAAGGTTGCATTATATTAATATTATTGGAATTTAATATTCGATGTATTTCTTTTTTACCAGTCTTTTAATAATTTGCTCTTTATTTGATTTTTGGTACCAAAAAATTCGTTTTGATATTCTGATTATCTTTCTGATATTATCTTTGATCTTTAGAATAGAAAATTGCGACACAACGAAATTAATATCAGAATTGTTAATTACAATTTCATTTTTCTCAATTCTTTATATTATTTATCAATTAACCTTATCATTTGGCAAAAATAAACTGCTAAAATGTCTTTCTTCAGGAGATAAAACCCTTTTTATTTCTCTTCTATTATTTTCTGGTGTAGAAAAAGGATTAATAATTATTCTGTTAGGATTGCTTACTGCGTTGTTATGGGTGAATGTACAAAGTTTTTATTTCGAACAAGATAGCTGCCAAAGAAGAACCATACCAATTTATCCGTTTATGGCTCTCAGTTTGATAGTAATAGACATTCTTTAATGGATAACTTCATTGAAATAATAAGATAACACATCCATCGCTGGTTTTCCACGGGTTGAATTCGAGGCATCCATTACAGTAACGGCAGGGTAATACCCCTGTGATATAACTCCAGTTATCCAATTCCGATCAATTATCGTGCCTAGAATTGCCGTATAAATATCTGCTTGTTCTTCTAAATCAATTGGAATGCTGCCAGTTGACATACTTTCAGCCAAATCCAAGCAAGTATTGCCGTAATTGATACAATCGGATGCACTTCCATCCATAGAAGGATACTTAATGCCAATTATGATTGGCTTTTGAAATCGGGCATATATTTTGTGAATTGATTGATCTAAAACTTGTGCAAAACGGTATTTCAGTTCATCAATGGATGGTGAAGAACTTGAAGTAAGCGCAGAAGAATTCTCCACCATAATTGCATCTACTTGCGTTAAGAATTCATAATCTATATCTTCTGCAATATAAGACGGAATAGAAAATATTATTTCCCCGGAAAATTCCTCCCGAACTTTTTCTACAAGAATATTCCATTTTTCAGGAAAGTTATAAGGCGTATTTGATGGGTTGCCATTTGGTAATCTGCCGTGAGGTAATGCAGGTAAAATAGATTCTCCTCCAAAGATAAAAACCTCAATTTCGTTTTTCTGGGCAAGGGTAGCGTAATTTATAATAAATCGCTCATACTGTGAAAACCACTCTAACCACCAATTGTAAGAAAGAGAAGCGCTGCTCCAGTATTTATTACTGTTTTGATCAGAAAACAGTAATTTTGGAAATAAGGAAAAAGTTAATCCCGCGTCTTGCGCATAGTTATATATTTCCGATATATCTTGATGAGATGGGTTTATACCTGGTAAAAATTCTGCAATCGAGAGTTCATTATTACCAATTACCCATGATGGCGAAAAGATAATATTATTTGCACCACTTATTGCGGCATCGATAAATCCCCAGTCTAAGTAGGGGAGCCATTTAGAATCGTAATCATTGTTGAATTCGATGCCTTTAATAAAGTTATCGTTATTGATACTTTTAGATGATTTTTCTATTTCATATGAAATGATTTTTTGTCCCACCCAATTTTCGATTTTATATGCTATCTTATGCGTTTTGTCTACTGACTTCATGTCTAAGATATAACCACTTGCATCAAATCCGGCAGTTAGATCGTCGTCCGCGCACCCGCATTGATCATTTCTGCAAAAACGAAATTGGGATTGATCAAGGTATTCATATGGACTGTAGAGGGTAAACGTCCATTGGTTTTTCCCTGTTTTCCACATTTGGACAGGAGACATCCACACAAAAGGGTTAAATTGGATGGAAACATAATCGCCAGCAGGCGTATTAATTGGTGAGGTAACTTCAAAGGTGATTGGAGGAATTTCTTTAGAGGACCAGCTTTCAATAAAATTGAAAACTGCCATATCTTTATCAGGGACAATGAATTGCCGAACGCGAAAATCCCCATCAGCTGAATATTCAGCATTAACAAATCCATCTCCTAAGGAATATTTATACCGAAGATCTGCCCCTGATGGTAAATCAAGCGTGATTGAATAATTCCCGTTTCCTATATTATCCAATAACGGGGATCTTGATGAAATAATAGAAGTTCCGCCATTTGTTTCTGTGTAAACATTCCCTAAAGAATAAAAATCCCCAATTAATCGCAATGGAGCTCCTTGAACAGTATTTTCAGGAACCTCAACATCAAAAGTGATTTTTACCATTTTGGCAGATTCCATCCCAAATGAGGCAGGTGTAAGAGCGTTGTTTGCAATTACAGCACCTTGTTGGAAAGGTTTATACAACCCATCTGGGTGATAAGCTACCAAATTATGTTCTCCTGCAGGTATATTCCGGATTTGATAGAAACCATTATGTGCTGAAGAAGTAGTGATTCCGTTAACTGAAATAAAAATTTCAGGTATTGGTAAATTCGTTTTTGTATCATATACAAACCCGCTAATCTCACCTATAGGAAATGCTGTACCCTCATTTGTCCAACTTGATACAATGTCTTTTGCTACTGAAGGACGATTGACTATGTAAGAACGATAATATACCTGACGGCCATCAGAACAATATTCTATTACGTCAATGTCTGATCGTTTAACATACCGGTATTTGACAAATGATCCATTAATAATTGGAATACGTACAAAAAGGGTTAAATCATCCTTTGACTGCATTTCATATCGTGTTGGGTTTAATGCAATACCAGTTACTTCATCTATAATTTCTAAAAATACAATCTCATCATCCTTTATTTTCTCTGGTAGAGAAATCTCGAAAACTGTTTCAGAGAAAGGAAGTTCTTGGGCTATCTCTTGTGTTGGATTATTGGAAACACAAGATCCAATTATGAAGCTTATTGCCAAAAGTAATAAGATCAACCGAAATATTTTATAATGTCTCATAATAACCGCTCATTAGCCCTGCTTATTCAAGCTATCCTGAAAATCATTTAGATTTGCGACCAGACTACCTAAGACTCCATTAATAAATCGAGGTGTGCTGTCAGACCCAAATACCTTAGCTAATTCCACTGCTTCATTGATAGCAACCTTCACTGGTGTACATTTTCCGACAGCGAATTCCCATAATGCTATACGGATGATATTTCTATCGATAGAAGCTACCTGATCCAAAGGCCAGTCAGGAGCATAAGCGCTAATTACCTTATCTAATTTTTCTATGATCGGAAAAACACCTTGCACAATTTCTCGAATAAAATAATGTAGTTTTGGCTCTAGAGGATTATCCAGTAATCTTTGTTGGAGTATGACACCAATAGGATGGTCAGTTAAATCATATTCATAAAGAACCTGCAGAGCGATCCCCCTGGCTTTGGTGCGAGATTTCATAGTCGGGTTTTATTTAGTGTAGTTAATATCCTCAATATGAATATTTATTTTGCCAACATCCATTCCAACCATCTCAGTAATTGCACGTGAAACTTTTTCCTGAATAGTTTTACTGGTTTCGTACAAATCTACATCATTGTTAAGGACAAGATATAAGTCAGCATATACAGTATTGTTTTCAACATCAATGTGAACTCCATCAGAACAATTCTTTCGAAGGAGACTTTCCACATGATGAGGCCCAGACGCCATTTTACTTACTCCAGGAACGCCTAGGGCAGTTAATTTCGCGATTTTGATCAGAACACCAGGGTCAATGGTTGTACGCCCCTGTGTTCCAGAATATTCTTTCATATTTTCCACCGAGAATTACCTTTCTATTTTGTACATTATAACCCGTCATTTTATAAAAAGATTTCAAATTCATAAGAAATTGTACTTCAGCTGTCGGATCTGTAACTCCATTGATTTGTAATAAACAGCATAATTTCCATTATGTTGATAGCGTTTCACGCTAAACACGTTATTTAATTTTTCGACTTTTCCGTAAATTTATTCATTTATTGCTACTTCCATTTCTTAAGATGGTATGTGTTGCATAAGGAAGGATTGCGATCCTTGGCATTTCAGGTAAATAATCATTGGATATGGAGATAGCTTCTGAAATATCCCTTGCAGGTGTGAGCAGCATACTTCTCACAATTTCCGGCTTCATTTCAGAAATTATAATAATGGGGTGATTTATTAATTGTAATGCCACCTGGTATGCTTTGTGTGGTCCGACCTTGAAGTCTTGGTTCTCGAAAGAGTTTATTACCTCAAGCGATGAGTGTTTCCCATGGAAGAAGTTTTCAAACGCCTCACAACCAGGTCCCTCTGCACATGCTGCAGAAAGTATTACGACACCATTCTTTTTCAGGAAAGCACATGCGTGTGTAATTGCTTTCTGCGATTGGTAAAAATTAATATCCTTAGGATACCCACCCGGAGAGGCGATGACCAGATCATATTCACCGTTGCTATTAACCTGAAAGCTGTTTGTTGATGCTTTAATTCCTTTAACCATGACCTTATATGGATCTCCATAAAAAGCATTAACAATTTGCTTTTGTGAATTCAAAATAACATTAAAAGCAATATTGACACCAATAATTCTGCCTATTTCCTCCACCTCTTTACGCATAGGATTATTGTAGAAGATGCCCATTTTTGCCATGGGATCAAGAATCTTGCTGTGATTTACTTCGATGGTTTTTCTTCCTCCAAGCCCAATAACGGCTGATTTTACACCCCCAGAGAATCCCATAAAATGATGCGGTTCAATTTGTCCAACAACTAACTTTATATCGTGAAGGAAATATTCCTTATTTATAAAAACGGGTGTTCCGGTAGTTGAATGACCAATAAAAGCCAAATTGGCTGAATCATCGCAATTATGAGCAATCACTCGATACTGTACCGCATTATCAAGCGATAAAATTTTGAGTATTTCGCGTTTTGACGGACGCTTGTGGGTTCCAGTTGCAATAAAAAGCGAGATGTTTTCAGAAGGAATACCAAAACTTGCGATTTTCTTCAAGAGAGGAGGTAATAATAATTTATTTGGCATAGGTCTCGTAGAATCATTTAAGGCAATTGCAACGCGTAAATTGGAGTGATTAAATAGCTCTTTTTCATCCAATCCAATGCAACTTCTAAGTGAATTATCAATAAACTCAACCTCTTGTTTTTTCGACACCCGATTTTCATTCGGCAATATTTGATTAAATACTTGATCATCACTAAATTTATACGTTAAATATGTTTTCCCGTATGGAATTTTTATTCTATTTAGCATATTCTATTTCCTTGATGGGTGATGGATGAAAATAATATCATTTCATAAGCAAAGCAAAAAATAATAATTTACATTTCTAATTTTCTATTATTTAGAACATAAATAATGGGGGAGATATGGTAAAATAATAATGCTTTCGATAAGTAGTATTATAGCAACCTATAGATTATGACAACTATCGCTGATTCATTCAAAGATTATCTAGATTCTGTGAAATTTGCCCGCAGTGAAAACACATACTTAGCATATTCAAGTGCTATAAAATTCTTTTGGATGACTTTAGAGAGCCACCAAATTGATCCCCGTTCTGATAATGTCAATATTATCCATGAAGAAATTATTTCATGGTTTGCTTACGATCTAAAAGGATATTCTGCTTCTTCTGAGCAATTATATATAACTGCCATCAAGGGATATCTCGAATATTTAATCGCAGAGGATTTATCAAAAATAAATTTATCAAAGGTAAAACTTCTAATTAAGCAGCGAACCAGAAAACCCGGAAAGCGATTACCCCAATTCCCTGCTAATGATATTTATAAAATCCTGGAAACATTAGAGAACAACCAAATTTCTGGGTTAAATAATAAAGATAATAAACTACGCGCATTACGTGACAAAGCTTTCTTGTTGACCCTTGCCGACACTGGCCTGCGAGTACATGAAGCGTGCGCACTTCGTAGAGGAGATATTGACTGGAATGAGGGAAAAGCTTTGGTCATTGGAAAAGGTAACCGTCAAGCAGTTGTTAGATTTTCTAAAAGATCACAAAAGGCGTTACGTAGTTATTTACGAGAAAGAAGCTCTAAAGATGGTCAATCTGGACGGCAGTTAGGCTCCTTGCCCCTTTTTTCAAGGCACGATAAAGGTGCTGGCAATAAAGTAAAACCAATTACAACCACAACAGGCAGGAATATTGTTACAGCGCGCGTACGTGAAATATTAGGTGAAGATGCGGTGGGTACTATTACCCCCCACTCTTTCAGACATCATTTTGTTACTCGTGTTCTTTCAGTAACCGGTAACTTAAAACTTGCTCAAAATTTGGCACGTCACAAGAATATCGCGGTAACTCAAAGATATGCACACCTTTCAAATGATGAATTGGATAAAGGATATTGGGAGGTATTTGAAGAATAAGGTTGAAAGACACCAAAATTAATTATTAGATATTTTTAAATCAATAACTGCGCTAAGATGTGCGCCAAAAATCGTTATCAAGCTAATCAGGTACAACCAAAACAAAAGTGATGCTAGAGTTCCAAGGGAACCATAAATCAATTCGTATCTGACTAACCCCATTTGTATCATCAATGTGAATAGCTTTGTAACTCCCTGCCAAATGGACGCGGCCAATGGTGCAGCTATTAACACACCTTGCCACCCCACTTTTTCTTTAGGAATATATCGATATAGTGCGATTAAGAGAAATAGTGTTATAAAGAATGGGATCAATTTAATAAAATACCGCCAAATTATCGTCTCATGAATTGGCGTTCCTCTTATAGCTAAGATATCTATCTTCGGCAGCAGTCCAGTCAATGTATTGGAGACCAATGATAAAGCCAAAAGTAGTGCCAATAAACCAATCATTCCGAGAGCAACTGCACGATCTTCAAAGAAGCCCCTTTTAGTTGAATTTGGATTCGCACGATTGATGTT
>CBDAFG010000066.1:0-10922 GCA_965195205.1 uncultured Pelolinea sp.
ATATCTATAGGTTACTTGATTTGGATCCGTTTTGATATTTCTTCTGGCGACCATTCTTTTTCAATGGACTTAAGTATATAGTCCCGCAGCCTTTTATTCTTTGCTATTTTACTCTTTCCGATCCGTCTTGAGGATGCTGCAGTTCGCGCTCGTTTCCCAGCACCAAAGGCCCTATATCCAGTTTGCCCACTATTCCGATATATTTCCCGAGAGATAGTGCTTGTTGCCCGTCCTAATTGTCTCGCTATCTCTGCAAGCGCTTGCTTATTTGCTAAGCATTGACTAATCTCTTCTCGTTCTGTATTTGTTAGGCGTTTATATTTTCCTTTTTGCATACGTATGATTTTATCTCCTCATCCGTTGCACTAGATGTCTGAATTAACAATGGAAAATTATATATAATTATCAAAAAAATAACCGGGAAATTTGTTAACTATGAATATATTAATCGCACTGCTTGTAACCATCATTTTTTTCGCAGCGTTCTTGTTGTTCCGCACTCTGCGCTTTAGAGACCGCTCAACAATAGTGGACCCGATCCCCGCAATAAGTATCCATGAAGCCCAAATTGCCCGCCATTTATCAGAGGCGATTCAGATCAAGACTATTTCTAAGGTCAATGCTTCTGATGTTGACCAGCAGCCGTTTATAGAGATACGTGATTGGATAGAAAAAACTTTCCCGCTCTTGGGCGGTAAATTAGAGAGGACTTTGGTTAACGAATATAGTTTACTGCTCAAATGGAAAGGTTCAGAAAATAAATTAGACCCAGTTTTATTTTATGCGCATCTGGATATAGTTCCTGTGGAAGAAAAAACACTGGATGAGTGGGATAACGAGCCTTTTAGCGGAAAAATAAAAGATGGTTTTGTATGGGGGCGCGGTACGCAGGACATGAAGAATCAGCTGGTTGCTTTGCTGGAATCGGTAGAAGGGCTGCTGAAGGAGGGATATGCTCCAAAGCGAACGATTTACCTGGCATTTGGGCATGATGAAGAGATCAGTGGTTTTCAAGGAGGTAAGAAGATTGCTGAGAAGCTTAAATCACAAAGTGTTAAATTAGCCGCTGTACTGGACGAGGGCGGTATGCTGACGCAGGGGATGATGCTTGGAATAGATGAACCTGTTGGGCTTATTGGTGTTACAGAGAAAGGTTATCTTACACTGAAGATATCTGCGCAGGGTGAACCGGGGCACTCCTCCTCCCCACCGCGTCAGACAGCGATCGGGGTTGTCGCCCGGGCATTGGCGATGATGGATGATAACCCCATGCCAGCACGGCTCGATATTATTTTACCGACGCTGCAGAATATCGGGCATTTGCTGCCCTTTGGGCTGCAGTTGGTTATCGCAAATGCCTGGTTTTTCAAATCCATCTTGCTGAATCAGCTGGCCAAGTCCACACAAATGAACGCTGTGATTCGCACCACTCACGCGGCAACGATTATCGAGGGCGGCATAAAAGATAATATATTGCCGGCAGCAGCATCCGCGAAAGTTAACTGCCGCCTGCTCCCTGGTGATTCTATACAGGATGTCATCGATCATTTTACAAAAGCGATTGCTGACCCGCGCGTTACAATTTCGTTTGATCAGAAGAGCGGCGGATGGAACGCCTCTGATGTGTCCCCAACAGACGCACTCGCTTATTTATCACTGGACCTGGTCGTCCGTCAGGTTTTTGACAATGTGGCAGTGGCTCCCTATGTGTGTATTGCTGCCACTGATTCCCGTTATTTTCAAACCGTTTGCAAGAATATCTATAAATTCTCGCCAGTCTTAATGACACCTGAACTTCGCACCGGCATCCATGGAATAAACGAACGCATCAGCGTGGACGGATTAGGGAAAATGGTAGTGTTCTTAACGCGTTTGATGAAAGTGTGGGGTGAGGCTGAATTTTAATCTCCGGATAATTCAGCACATACTTTCATTACAAAACTATCAGCTGCGCCAAAGCGGTATTTATAGGTTTCATCTCCGCGCATGAAATCAAAATATGTTTTCCCTGTGTTGATCGCATGTTGGATCAGATAACTGAGCAGTATCCAGCCCGGTGAATAATATTGAAAATCAGGGCGAAACCCAGAATTGTATACCCAGATGATATTTTCATAGTCAAAGCACAAATACCCCGCTGCTTTTTTATCATTGACGGTCAGGAAAGATAACTGCAGAATCCCCTCGTTAAAAGCCCATTGAATGATCGCCTCTATTTGCTTTCGCATATCCTCTGTGAGGAAACGTTTCTTTTCCTCATCTGATTCCATTAATTGAAAAAAATCAGCGATATCTTGATCAAGCATGCTCTTTTCAGCAGTGATATACCAGGATACGGTATCCTCAGATGCAGATGCCCGGCGCAGTTTTCGGCGAATCTCATGGCGCTGTTTTTTGTTGATCCCCGCCATGTACGTATCCCAATCCTCGGATAACGTGATCGTAGGAGTGTGATAGGCAGGTTCTATTACTATCGACCAACTTTCACTTTCCCCGACTTCCTTTATAGCTTCTAAACTGGGGGAATTGTCAGAAATGTTGAATAAATAGATTTTTCCTGGAAAGCGCGCTTTTTCTTCTTTTATCAGATTAAAAATACCGGTGATAAATTCCCTGGAATTTTCCGGTTGAACGATGAAGTCCAGGTAATCGGAGATCTCGATGCTGCCGACAAAATGAATTTCCTTCTTCCCGTTTTTTTCACCGACAAACAATGGGGCAATGCCTACGAGTTGTCCACCTTCACGGGCTGTGATAATTCTCAGTTCCGCTTGCTGCCATTCACCGCCGCCTTTATGCTGCCACCATGTGTGTTGATAACCATATCTTAAAAAAGGTGCGTTCACGGTGCTTTGAGTGAGCAGAAGATTCCATTCTTGTTCAGTAAGCGCATCAAATTGAGTGAGGATGTCAAATTTCATATGTCGTTTCCGCTAAGATTATACTGTTGATACTTTAGTTTTTATTCCCATACGTATTAGAAATAAATTAATCTGCTTATTAAAATACTGAATGGATTAGAAAGTTAAAAACTTTTGCAAAGTGTTATCTTGCTGTATGTAGATATGTGTCAGTATGCTAAAATCAATCACTTATGGCGCAATACAAATTTTGGCTGGCTTCAAATTCCCCCCGCAGAAGAGAAATGCTTGCGTGGATGGATTGGGATTTGGAAATATCACCCGCGAATATCGATGAATCCAAGTGTCCAAAGGAAACCGCGCAGGAGTATGTTCTCCGACTTGCTGCTGAAAAGGCGGGTTATCGGGCAGGTTTGGATGGTGTCGTTATTGCTGCTGATACCATCGTGGTGTTGGATGAGGAGATACTGGGAAAACCAGTAGATGAAAGGGAATCATATCAAATGCTTTCCCAGTTGCGTGCTCGTGAGCATTGGGTCATGACCGCGATCGCGGTTCGTTTTGGCAGCACTGGCCAAGTGTGCCAGGATATATGCCGCACGCGTGTTCAAATGAGAGACTATACGGATAAAGAAATTAAACAGTATATTGCCAGTGGTAATCCTATGGATAAAGCGGGCGCTTATGCGATTCAAAATACTGCTTTTCACCCGGTGGTTGATTTCAATGGGTGTTTCGCCAGTGTGATGGGAATGCCGCTGTGCCATTTAGAAAGAATACTGCAAAAACTCTCAATTTATAAACCAAATAGATTGGCTATAATTTGCCAAAATCATTTAAAATACAGTTGTTCAATCACCGATCGTGTGATGGATGGCGCGGATATTGGTTAAGGCAGGCTATGGAGATGCTTTATATGAAGAAAAATAAAGGGTTTTTAATTTTGGTGGTGGCATCTTTGCTGCTCTCTTCTTGCGCGAAAAAGCCGGAGGGAGAACTGCCTACACCGCAGGTGCAGATTTCTACTGCTCCTGAAGTGGATAATGCGGTTGCATTGTTCTTAGCTCTTTGGGAGGTCCGGGAATATGACCAGATGTATGAGCTGCTTTCATCCACTTCTCAATCGGAGATAACTCCCGAAGATTTTAGTGCTTTTTACGAGGAAACAGCGTTTAACGCGGTCTTACAATCGCTTGAAACACAACTGCTGTCTTCAATGAAAAACCCAAATTCCGCGACTGCAAAATACAACGCCGTTTTCAACACCTCGTTATTCGGTAGTTTTGAACGTGAAATTAATATATCCCTCGTTCTTGAGGATAAGGACTGGAAAGTAGATTGGGATCCAGGTTTGATCCTGCCGGAATTAGCAGGTGGAAATCGGCTGCAGTTGGAAAAAATATACGCTGAGCGTGGCGATATCTATGCGCGCGATGGCCAACCGATCGTTGACCAAACCACTGCATACGCACTTGCAATTATCCCAAATCAGATTGAGGATGGAAAAGAAGGGATTTTGTTGAACTATCTCGCTGATCTAACGGGCAGAACACCGGAATCAATACAGGCTTCTTATGAGGATATTCGCCGAACTAACTGGTATGTTCCAGTTGGGGAAGTATCCGCAGATGAGATTGAAGAGAAGTGGGATGTTATTATCGGTTTGGGAGGAGTGCGGCTTGCTGAATTCCAGTCGCGATATTACTATAACGGCGGAATTGCTTCACAGGCTGTTGGATATTTGCTTTCCATCACTCCTGAGCAAATCGAAGAATACCAGGCAAGAGGATATCTTGGTGATGAGCAGGTCGGACAGGCAGGGCTGGAGAAATACGCGGAAGATTCACTGGCTGGGAAACCTGCAGCTTCCTTATATATAGTAAGTCCGGAAGGTCAGATACTTTCATATCTCAATCAGGCGGATGCAAAATTACCTCAGGATATCACAACGACCTTTGATAAGAATTTACAGATCGAAGCCCAAAAAGCCCTTCTTGGGTTCAAGGGGGCAGTGGTTGTTATGGAGGTGGAAACCGGCCGTATCTTAGCGATGGCTTCTTCTCCCAGTTTAGACCCCAATTTATTTACGCCAGAAAATAGAAATTCAGCTGAATTGCTAACTGATATGCTTAACGACGACCAGCAGCGGTTATTGAATCGCGTAACGCAGGGTTCATATCCGCTGGGATCAGTATTCAAGATCATTGGCATGGCCGCTGCCCTGGAAAGTGATTTATACACTCCAGAGACAACCTATTACTGCGGATCATATTTTGAAGAACTGCCCGGAGAGAGTTTCAAGGATTGGACTGTTGATAAAGATCTTCCGCCGAGCGGGACACTGTCCTTAACGCAGGGCTTGATGCGCTCATGCAATCCGTGGTTTTACCACATTGGATTAGACTTATTTCGCCAAAAAGGTGCTTCTTACCTGGCAGATTTCGCGCGCGGCTTTGGTTTGGGCAGTGCGACAGGTATTGACCAGGTAGCTGAAGATATTGGGCAGATCACCGATCCCGTTACTGATGGAGGTGCAGTTCAGCAGGGCATTGGACAGGGTGACATGCTTGCTACTCCGCTGCAGGTAGTGCGTTTCACAGCGGCTTTAGCGAATGGCGGGACGCTCTACCGTCCGCAGATCATCGAGCGGATCACATCTACGAATGGCGTGGATGTGTACACTTTTTCTCCTCAAGCGGACAGTACTTTGCCTGTTTCTCAGGAAACGCTGGATGCGATTAGTGTTGCAATGCGCGGTGTGGTTAAATCTTCAATTGGCACTGCCAATGATGAACTGGGTGACCTGAGTATTCCAATCTATGGAAAGACAGGCACAGCGGAAAACCCAATGGGCGATTCCCATGCCTGGTTTACTGGGTACACGAACACTGGACGCGAGGATAAACTGGATATAGCAATCACGGTTATCGTAGAGAATGGCGGAGAGGGCTCAGAAGTGGGCGGGCCCGTTTTCCGCCGCATGATTGAAACATACTACTATGGCGGCCCGTTAAAACTTTACCCCTGGGAGTCTGAATTCAATGTAACCAGAACTCCGACACCTGAATTTACTGAAACACCGCTGCCGGGAGAATCTCCCCCCTCATCTTCAAGCTCTGCGCCAGAGCAGGAGATCTCCACGCCTACCCCATCTGGATGACAGACACGATTGTGAACGGATTGGTTACCCGCTTGCAGGCCGGATTCTACACGGTCCAGGTAGATGACCGCGAGATCACATGCCGCTTGCGTGGGCGCTATAAAAAGAATCGCATGAACGAAGATATAGTTGCTGTAGGTGATCGGGTAGAGATTAATCTTCTTAAAGATGGGAGCGGGGTTATCGAGGAGATTCATCCGCGCGAGAAAGTTTTCTTTCGGATGGCTCCTTCTGCGCGGGGAGATTACAAACAGATACTGCTTGCAAATCCAGATCAGGTCATGATTGTTTTTTCGTGTGCAGACCCGGAACCCAGTTTGAGAATGCTGGACCGTTTTCTGGTGATCACAGAGAAGCAGAATATTCCGGTTGTAATAGTGGCAAACAAGGTTGATCTTGTGGGAATCAGAGCAGCCAGGAAATTATTTGCCGTATATCCGCAAATAGGATATGAAACGCTGTTTACATCTGCTAAAACGAAACGGAATATTGATAAATTAAAAAAATGCCTGATAGGGAAGATAAGTGCTTTTTCTGGCCCATCCGGCGTGGGAAAATCAAGCTTATTGAACCAGATTCAGCCTAACCTCGGGTTAAGCATAGGCAGATTAAAAAAGACATCGTCGAGGAAAGGGCGCCATACTACTGTAGTTCGGCAATTATTTCCTCTGGACGAGGGAGGATTTGTTGCGGACATGCCCGGTTTGCGTTCCCTGTCCTTCTGGGATACTGAGCCGGAGGAATTGGATGGATATTTTCCGGAGATCCGCGGGTTTGTGGCGGATTGCCGCTTTAATGATTGCAGCCATATCAATGAACCAGACTGTGCAGTCAAGCAGGCTGTTACGGATGGAAAAATTTCCACACAGCGCTATGATTCATATGTGCGCTTGCGGTTAGGAGATGATGATTAATTGAAAGCTTTCCCCGTATAATACACGGGTCAGAATTTTGGAGTGTGGATGAAGAAATATAAACAAATTGCCGTCATGATGTTAGCGGTTCTCATAGGTTTGTTCAGCTTATCTGGATGTAATTTGATGAGGTTGCTTAATCCTGAACCAACTGCAGTTCCCGTGACACCTACTCCAATTCCTGTTACTGAATTAAGAGTTTGTCTGGGGTATGAGCCGCGTTCTCTCTATCCCTACCAGGCCAACTCACAGGCAGCTCAGGAAGTCCTTCAAGCCATATACGATGGGCCTGTAGATATCCTGGACAGCGGGCAAACCGAAGCCGTTATTCTTGAAAAGATGCCTGAATTTTCTGATAGCTCAGCATTCTTCACCCCTGTTTCCGTGTCAGAAGGCGATGTGGTGATTAACACCTATGGCGATCTGGTTGCCCTGAAACTCGGCACACGCGTCTTCCCCAGTGGGTGCACCAGCCCCACATGCGCTGTCGCCTGGGATGGGATTAGTGAACTGCAGGTAAATCAATTAACTGCCACCTTTGAGCTTCTGACTGGATTAAAATGGTCTGATGGGCAGCCCCTACTCGCATCTGATTCTCTGTACGCTTTTAAGATTGCTTCAGACCCTGCCACGCCTATCAACAAGCAGGTTATAGATCAGACAGACAGCTATATGGTAGTGAATGACACAACAGTCAAGTGGGTGGGAAAGCCCGGGCTGGTGACAGATGCATTTGAGCAATATTTCTGGGCGCCGATGCCTGAGCATGCCTGGGGGCAATATAAGGTGGATGAACTGTTAGACGTGGAGGAAGTCAATCGCAGCCCGTTGGGATGGGGAGCATATGTGGTGGATGAATGGCAGCCGAACGCGTTTATCCGCTTAAGAAAGAATCCCCATTATTTCCGTGCGGATGAAGGGCTGCCGCTTACAGACTTTGTCACGTTCAAGTTTCTCGCGAATGCTGAGCCGGAAACTATTCTTCAGGTTGCTGAATCAGAATGTGATATTGTTTCTTCCACTGCTCTTGACCTGCAGGATATTATTTATCTTTCTGATCATGTTCAGAACTCTGGTTTTTCATTAGAAACGGTTCAGTCAACTGAGATAGAGATGCTGGCTATTGGTATTACCCCATATGCGTATGATGATTATTATTATCCATATGGCGGTGACCGCCCCGATATATTTGGGGATACCCGTACCCGCCAGGCAATCGCCTATTGCATGGATCGGGATACGATTAGTAATAAATTGTTAGGTGGTGTGGTGGAAATAGCCAACTCCCTTCTTGGAGTAAGAAACCCTTTGCTGGAGGGAGTTACCCTGACGCCCTATTCTTATGATCCCGCGCTGGGTATTTCGTTATTAGAGCAGGTTGGTTGGCGGGATCTGGACCACAACCCTGATACCCCATTAATTGCCAGCGGTGTTAATAATGTTCCCCAGGGGACAGCATTTGAAATTGAGCTGCTTATTTCAGAATCTCCGCTGCGTAGGGAAATCGCCTCTGAGATTTCCGCTGGATTTGCGAATTGCGGTATAAAAGCTAATATTTTGCAGGTGCCTGCCGGTGAGCTCTACCAGCCTGGACCTGACGGCCCTATCTTCGGCAGGCAGTTTGACCTCGCGCTGCTTTCCTGGCAGACTGGTGGGCGTTTCGATTGCAGGTTGTTCACAACAGGTGAGATACCGACTGATGCGAATTTTTGGGTTGGAGAAAAAACCGGCGGAGCGAACTACTATGGATTTTCAAATATTTCTTATGATGAAAATTGCGCTCTGAGCGCACAGGGAGGGATGGACGCGACTGCTTCAATACAGGCAGAGCGGAATGCATTGCAGATGCTAAATAACGAACTGCCTTTCATACCAGTGTACCTTCACCCTTTGTCTTTTCTGAAAAGCAAAGATGTGTGCGGATTTAATGAAAATATTGATCAGAAAGAGGAATTCTTGATGGATATTGAAAATTTGTATACTGGTGCAACCTGTGTAGATGCTGATTGAAAGACTTCTAGGTAGAAAATCAGATAATTCTCTAACCATATTTAAAACATCAAACACGGCCATTGTTTAGCGGCGCATCATCTACTGAAACATTTACGAACTATGTTGTTTTTGAATAAAACACATTTCAAAACATACGATATAATAATGTGAATTTATGGTAAAGTATAATACTATGCATTTTTGTTAAGCACTTATCAAAAACAAGGAAGATTCTATAGTGAATATCTTAGAAGTTAAAAATCTAGAAACAAATTTTAGAACTGACGAAGGCATAATTCATGCGGTAAATGGAATTGATTTTAACTTAGAGGAGGGTGAAACTCTAGGAATTGTTGGTGAAAGTGGTTGCGGCAAAAGTGTGTCAATGCTGTCTTTGCTTCAATTGATTCCAAACCCCCCGGGAAAAATAGTGGGTGGAGAAGCAAAATTCCTCGGACATGATTTGTTAAGTATGGATGAGGATGAAATTCGGCATATAAGAGGAGCCCAGATCAGCATGATCTTTCAGGATCCAATGACTTCTTTTAATCCGGTATTGACAATGGAACGTCAAATTACTGAACCGCTTAAAATTCACACGAATGCTTCAAAAAAGGAAGCCCATGATCGTGCGGTTGAGCTTCTAACGATGACCGGAATTCCGGATGTCGAGGAGAGAATTAATAATTATCCCTATCAATTTTCAGGTGGAATGCGCCAGCGTGCCATGATTGCTATGGCATTAATGTGCTCGCCAAAAATATTAATTGCGGATGAACCGACAACTGCATTGGATGTGACCATTCAGGCCCAGATCATTGATCTTGTAAAACAATTGCGAGAAGAAATCAGCATGACGATTATCTGGATAACGCATGATCTAGGTATAATTGCCGGGATTGCCCAGAGAGTGCTTGTGATGTACGCTGGCTATGTTGTAGAAGAGGGGTCAGTAAAAACAATTTATTCAAATCCGCAGCATCCTTATACAATCGGATTGATGGGCAGCTTACCAAAACTAACGTCTGATAAAAAAGAAAAGCTCGTTTCAATTGACGGGCTCCCCCCTGTTTTGCTGGAAAAACCGAGTTATTGTCCTTTCGCTCCCAGGTGCTCTTTCGCTTTTGATCGCTGCTGGAATGAAAAACCACCTCTCATTGAAGTAGGTAAAAAACACAAGGCAGCTTGCTGGGTAAATCCTGCAACAGGGAAGGAGCGAAAATGAACAAGAATGATGTTGTTCTTCGGGTAAATAATCTTGTCAAGCATTTCCCGATTACGGAAGGGATTCTTTTCCAAAGACAGGTTAATGCAGTTCGGGCAGTGGATGGTATTAGTTTCACGGTAAAGCATGGTGAGATCCTCGGTCTTGTAGGTGAGTCGGGATGTGGAAAGACAACGACTGGAAGAACAATTATCCAGCTTGAAAAACCCACCTCCGGTGAGATCATCTTTGAGGGTGTGGATCTGGTCTCGGCCAATCGTAAGGAGTTGTTCAAAGCCCGCCGCAGGATTCAGATGATCTTTCAGGATCCATATGCGTCGCTTAATCCACGCATGACAGTTAAAGAAATTATTGAAGAACCATTGGCAATCCATAAAGTCGGTACTCCAAAGGAGCGTACTGACCGGGCAGAAGAATTGTTAGAAAAGGTTGGCCTCAACCCTTCATACATCAACCGCTACCCGCATGAATTTTCTGGCGGGCAGCGGCAGCGCATTGGAATCGCCCGTGCGATTGCCCTGAAACCCGACATGGTCATTTGTGACGAGCCCATTTCTGCTTTAGATGTATCCATCCAGGCACAGATAGTGAACCTTCTGGAAGAACTGCAAGAGGATCTTGGCTTGACGTATTTGTTTATCGCGCATGACCTTTCGATGGTGCGCCACATCAGCCACCGGGTGGCTGTGATGGATCTTGGAAAAATCATGGAACTAGCGGACAAAACCACCCTGTTTGATCAACCTTACAACCCATATACTATAGCGCTT